>JASHVB010000722.1 GCA_030039695.1 Acetobacteraceae bacterium | reverse complement strand
GCTACATCGTTCGTCAGCGTCTGCATTTTGACTGGGCGGTAATCCAGACGTACCGCACCTTCATCGCTGCACCAGGCCAGTGTGTGCTTCATCCAATTCGCATCGTCGCGGTCCGGATAATCGTCATGTGCATGCGCACCGCGACTTTCGGTGCGCGCACTCGCGCCGACCATCGTCGTCATCGCGCAGCCCATTAAATTGTGCAGCTCGAGTGCTTCCATCAAATCGCTGTTCCAGATCAGGCTGCGATCGGACACCGACATGTCCTCGAGCCCGCGCCAGACGCGGTGCATCTGATTGACGCCGTCCGCCAGCGTCGTGCTGTTGCGGAACACTGCCGCGTGGGTCTGCATTGTGCGCTGCATGTCCAGACGCACGTCGGCGACGCGGGTACCACCCTTGGCATACCGTGCACGATCGAATCGGTCGAGCGACGCCTCCCCCGCTCTGGGTGGCAGCGATGGCTGCGACGAGCCTGGCTGGAGCACCTCGACGGCACGCAAGGCTGCAGCACGACCGAACACCACGATGTCGAGGAGTGAATTGCAGCCGAGCCGGTTGGCGCCGTGAACTGACACGCAAGCGCCTTCACCCACCGCCATGAGCCCCGAGACGACTGCATCGGGATTGTCTTTCGTCGGCCGCAGCACTTCGGCGTGATGGTTCGTCGGCACACCGCCCATGTTGTAATGCACGGTCGGGAGCACCGGAATCGGCTCTTTGGTCACATCGACGCCGGCAAAGACCTTCGCGGTTTCCGATATGCCCGGCAGGCGCTCATGCAGAAGTTCGGCGCCAAGGTGCTCCAGGTGCAGCATGATGTGGTCCTTGTTTGGACCGCAGCCGCGTCCTTCGTTGATCTCTACCGTCATCGAGCGCGACACCACGTCGCGACTCGCCAGGTCTTTCGCGCTTGGCGCATAGCGCTCCATGAAGCGCTCGCCTTCCGAGTTGGTCAGATAGCCACCTTCGCCGCGCGCACCTTCTGTGATCAGACACCCCGCGGGGAAGATGCCGGTGGGGTGGAACTGCACGAACTCCATATCCTGGCACGGCAAGCCAGCCCGCAGCACCATGCCGTTGCCGTCGCCGGTGCAGGTGTGCGCGGAGGTGCATGACAGGAAGGTGCGGCCGTAACCGCCAGTGGCCAGCACAACGATCTTGGCACGGAACCGATGAATGCTCCCATCCTCCAGGGCCCATGTGATGACCCCGCGACAGACACCCTCCGCGTCTAGGATCAGATCGAGCGCAAAATACTCAATGAAGAACTCGACCTCATGCTTCAGACTTTGCTGATACAGCGTATGCAGTATCGCGTGACCGGTGCGAT
Source organism: Acetobacteraceae bacterium (assembly GCA_030039695.1). The sequence goes on along the minus strand of JASHVB010000722.1, from coordinate 3,476 downwards.
CGGCCGCGGCACAGGCGCGCATCGCCGGCGGCCCCTCGCCGAACTTCGTCATGTGGCCGCCGAAAGGACGCTGGTAAATTGTTCCCGACTCCGTGCGGCTGAATGGCACACCGAAATGTTCCAGTTCGTGCACCGCGGTTACCGCCTCACGGCACATATATTCGATGGCGTCCTGGTCACCGAGCCAGTCCGACCCTTTCACCGTGTCGTACATATGCCACCGCCATTCGTCCTGGCCCATGTTCGCGAGGGAGGCGGCGACGCCTCCCTGTGCCGCCACCGTGTGGCTGCGGGTCGGAAATACCTTGGTGATGCAGGCGGTCTTCAACCCGGCGGCGCCCATCCCGAAGGTAGCTCGCAAGCCGGAGCCCCCGGCGCCGACCACAACCACATCGTAGGTGTGGTCGACGATATTGTAGGCGCGTGACGATGGCAGCGTGATCATGTTTATGAGTGCCCTAGCTTTCTGTCGGAAGTTCCCGAAGCATCAGCTTCGAGCCGATCTGAGGGTCACGGTGGCAAACAAGAGTTGCCTCCCGAGCGCAGAACCACGCCAGGGTGCGATGCACCTTCGTCCATATGTTCCACGATTAGCATTGGCAGACCGACCGATGCTCCATCATGCCATGAAGGTGCGGCCGTCGGACCGGGTTTCGGGGCACACACATCCGCCGGGCGTCCCTCAGTCACGCACACTAGATGAGCTGCCTTTCGTCGGGTTCCTTGTGGTCCGCCAGACGTTCCATCGCTGTTACGGCCTGAGTAAGGCGTTCACAGGTGGCCGGGTCGTCGATTTGACTAATCCATTGCCTCATCGTACGGGCCCAAATTCGTAGTTCCTTGGCCGTAGCCATGTTGTTTTCCTCCTTTGCAGGCCGACATTACCAAGCAATGCGTGATGGTCTGGCCTGTGTTGCTCATCGGTACGAACAACCAATGTACCGTGAGACCGCCGTGTGCTGTGTGTGTTTGTGTTTTTCTAGAAAACGGGGCCTCCTCGCGAACGAGACGCGCTAGCTCTTCATCAAGTCGCAGATTGTAGCGCGCGAGACGCACGTCACTTACCTTTGCTCCAGTCAGGTCCATCCCCATGGACTCGGCACACGCTGGCGCGAAGCGCTCGAAGATCCAGTCATCCGTCATTTGCGCCCGCGCAAGAATATGAATGTAGTTCGCAAAATCCTCGAACGCGCTCAAGTCTAGATACTTCGGTACGTAGATTTCCGTATCGAACAGTACACCCAACTGGGCGACGAAACGAATTATCAGGCCCGGCAAGGAGTGTGGGGCGTCTAGATGACCCAGGCGAGGCAGGTAAAACTCACCTTGCTTCAGGGGTCTGCCTTTGGAGACGAACGGCATCTCGCTTCAACCCCACCACACCGAACTTGTGGCTGCGGCCAGAGTCGACCCGGCGCCGAATGCCCTCGGCCACCCCGCTATGTGGGGCAGTGACTGCGCAACGAGACAGACGATCATGGGCGGCCCCCGAACCTCGGTAAAGTGTACGATATTGATCTGCAATGTCAATACATTCTCATCGATGTTTGATATATCATTTCCGATGCTTCATACTTAAAGCGGCCGGAACCAAGACAGCGCGACGGCGGCGCTGCCCCCGGTTTGGATCCTTCGGGTCGAGAATCTTTGGCTCCTAGTCTCGATGCCGAGATCGATGCCATTGGCTGCCATCGCCCGTCTTGACCGAGAGGCCGTGTCACGTTGCGGCGTGGACGGAGGACAGCGCTGCTTCAGAGCGGTATCGCCGTTTGGCGTGAGAAATTGCTGACCGGACTTGTCTCGATTGGGCGACCCTGCAACTGAACCGTTAGCGGTCGGCTGCGCTGTGCGGCAAACGATGCTTTGGCGTGGCCTCGACGAGAGCCTTGTCGGATGAAAGCTCGCCAGTTGGCTGGCCCGAGTTCACCCGGGCCAACATAGGTCAAGATTTCCTTAGCTGCCGTGACCGGCGCGCTGGTCCATGGTTGGCGCCGGTAACCGAAGGTGTGGAGGTCGCTGTCGGAGCGGATGTCAGGATAGCGATGGGTACAACACGTGCCGCCAAAATGCTCATGGGCTTCCAGGATCGCGAACGTGGCCCATGGACATTGGTGCGTTGGATAATACGCATCGCCAATGCTCGCGATGCCCCTCCCACACCACCGGGGATACGGGTCCGTACCACGGCGGTTTGGCGGATTAAGCCGCGGCGAGTCGTGCCACAGAAGAGAGGGTTCACGTTAACCCCGATTCAGTCGGGGTAGGTTGAGAATACGTGTAAAAAGTGGTCACAAGGCTGGCTCGAAGGGGAGCGGCTGCGGCTCCAGCGGCCCGGGCAAGTCGTTCATGTCGAGTATGTATTGACCGAAGCGGTGGATGTGCTCGCGTGTGTAGGGGCTCAGGTGGGCAACCAGGCTGGAAGTGACGGGGTGCCGGTCCTCGGCCATGGACGACAACACGCCCGTCATGTCGGCGACGTTGGACAGCATGATCGTGTTCGCGACTAGAAGAAGAATGGGGCGGCGGCGGCATGGGCGATCCGGAGCACGTGGTGGGCAATGGAGGAAATCTCGCACGCTTCGGCCTCGGTGGGACTCTCTTGTGGCGCATACTCCAACCCGTGCGTCAAACAGATCCGTCGGACCGGGTCGGACGAGCAGAAGCGGCGTGATCTGCCAAAGCTCGGCTGCCGCGAGTGTGTCGGCGCTGGCCATGTCGGAACCGGGCGGACACCCGATCCCGCAATTCGGGATCCGAACTTTGGGTTGCGACGTGCTAACCCTTGCTTAGCTGCCGCTCCAGCTTCTCCACCTCCGTTATGAGTTCTGCTTGTGAAGCCAACAATAGTTTCATATCGACGATTTCCGCAACTTGCGAAGTTACAACACTCTTCACTTTCAACGACGCGGTTTTCTGGTTACCCAATGCCGCGTTCACCCTCTTGAACACAGCGTCGAAAGCTTGCTTAACATCGGGTTCCATTGTACGATCTCCTGTTCTTTGTTTGCCTTCACAAGGGCCAATTGCCCTGCCTGACGAGGTTGCCACCGCAGGCCTACGCGCAGTACTGCAGTCGTCGACGTGGTCCCTGCGCAAGCACGTGCGCGCCGACACGCTGGCTAACTGCGGCTACTTCTTAATCAGCTTACCCAGGTCCTCGACTTCCCCCTCGAGCTTCTGCTCATTGCTCATCATTTGCTTCAGACCCAGGATTTCATCAGCTTCCTCCTGTGCAAGTTCCTTGATCAATGCTGAGAACTTTTCCTGCTTTGCCAGCAATTGGTCAAGCGCTTTGACCAAAAGCTGGAACTCGCTCTTCATCTCGTCGTCCATCGTTGCCATCGTTGAACCTCCTGTCCTCTGTTGCGTCCACACGGGGGTGGATCGCCTTGCTTTGGAGGCTGCCACCCCAAGGACTGGCGCAGGTATGACTCAAGTCACACCACCTCGCCCAGCAGGAGCACGTCTTTCGCCAT
>JASHVB010000083.1 GCA_030039695.1 Acetobacteraceae bacterium | reverse complement strand
CCGTTGTCGGTGGCCCGCCTCTTCCGCGGGCTCCGCCGCGTCGACGCGCTGGTGAACAACGCCGGCCTCGCGGGCGCCAATGCGCTGGATGGCGACGATGCGCCGTGGCACGCGATTATCGCCTCGAACCTGCACGGCACATATCATTGCTGCAAGGCGGTGCTGCCGCTGCTTCCCGATGGCAGTGGCCGAATCATCAACATTGCGTCGGTGTTAGGGCTGCGCGGCGTCGCAGACCAGACGGCGTACTGCGCAGCCAAGCACGGCGTTGTCGGATTCACACGCGCGCTGGCACTAGCGCTTGCGCCGCGCGGCATCACCGTCAATGCGGTGTGCCCGGGTTGGGTCGATACCGAAATGGCGCGGCAACGCTTCGCCGAACTGGGCATTTCGCGCGATGTGGCGGCGGCCAGCGTGCCGACCCGGCAAATCGCGACGCCAGAAGAAGTAGCTGATGCGGTCACCTGGCTAATACGGCCTGAAGCTCGCAGCATCACAGGTCATGCGTTGCCGATCGACGGCGGCGGATTGGCGCTTCCCTGATGGCCACGGAACCGCGAATCAAGGCCGGTCTTTGGGTGAAGATGGCGCTGCGTCTCGCTGATGCCGACGGATTGCCGGGTGCTGTCCTGAGGCGGGGCGATCCTGATTCCGGCGGCGTGCTGGCGGTATTGCGTGGGCGCGAAGGAATGCTCGTGCTGTCGCAGATGCGCACCGCTGACGGCGCGCTGGCGTGGATGCGAGCAACGGGACCGGTGCCCGTCGATCAGGCCGCCGTGGATGCGTACGTCGCGCGGCAGGTCAAGTTTGATCCCGATCTGTGGGTGGTGGAGTTCGACGCACCGGATCTACGTCCGCCATTCGAGGCAAAGATCGTGTGACGTAGGCTTGCGATGCACGGCGTCCGCGCACGGCACTCGGCGGACCGGACACTGTCATGCAGCAGCGGCGTGTCGCTGAACATGATTCGGCTCTCCATCCCTGGGATTGTGCCACTTCGCATCGTCCGTGCGCTTCGTCACGAAAGACCTCAGCAATCGCATGCCCAAACGGAATAGGCCCGTTCAGCGACATGGACGCGTTTCCGACGATCGATTCCTGACTAAGCCGCGACGGGCCAATTCAGGAAGAAATACTCTTGGTCGTTATAGTCCCCACAAGACTCCACGCCACCATCAGCGGAGAGTCCGGAGCGGACGATGGTACGAGCGACCGGCTCAGCCTGCGGGGCGATCGTAGTCGGCAGTTCCGAACGCTCCCATGCTCTTCATCTTGCATGACATCACCTCTCGCCTTTGTCGACGCCCATACTGGTTCGACGGTCTGAATCGGCACCTACAACAACGTACTTCGTAGCTTCAAGCACAGCTGGTCAGACGGAAGCGGGCCAGCTCAGCAAGAAGTATGGTGGATCGTTGTAATCGCTCGCCTCCACGCCCCCGGTGCCTGATACCGCTGATGTCGTTCGACATTTAACGCTCGGACTCGCCGGGCAGTAGGACCAATCGCGTAGCAACAGTCTTTGGGATGACTACCGACATCTGATCTGCGATCGTTGCCTGTTGTGCTACATCAACCCCGAGACACAGTTTCTTGCAGCGTTCGAGTCATTTCGGCTGCCAACCACGGAGAACAAACGTCGGACAACGATTGCAGACGCATGGTCGAGCATCAAAATTACACATGCCTCACTGTCGTGAGAGTCCCATCGTTAACTCCAATCTTGAGACTGCTCGCGCCTCTGAGTCTCCGGTTGAGTGTCGCCCACATCACCATTCGAGGAAAATCCCACTTTTAAGCGTAGGCCGACAGCCACAGCCGCGCCGTGGCGGCGGCGTGGCCTTGCCCGAAGAACGCGTCTTCCTGCGTGGCCGCAGTGACGGGCGGGATACCCCACCGATCGGTGACGATTTCGGGCGGCGCCGACAGCCCGCTCGGGCGCAGCCTAGGATCGGCCGCGCGGGTCTTCGCGACAGGCGCCCGTGGCGCGGCCGCGAGCAGGCCGAGGATCGCTCTGCGCGCCAGGGTCAGCCCACCGATATGACTCTCTCCGCCATTGTCAGCGTCAGTCCGCCATACGCAGCATCCGGCGGCGGCATCTCGGGCATGGCGGGACGATACTGGGCGGCGCGGAAGGAAACAAGAACATCGGCCCGCCAAACGGGCCGCTATCGCCTGACCTTGTTCGGCCGCAGCCCTCGCGCCCTCTGGCGAAGAAGTCGAGATACAGCTAAAGAAGCTGGTACTCGTAATCTGTCGTGGCCAGATGAATAATGAGGGACTAATGGCTGAGGTAATCAAGCTAAATGAGAAAGAACATTGGATTGGTAAGACACTCAAAAATGAGGGTCTATCAGGAATCATCAAGAGGTTAAAATTTCACTCTGAAGTTACAATCGACGGAGTGACTGGGAAATTCAACTCAGTTTCTGGAGATTACGTGGTACTTCAGTCTGGTCCTGGTAATGGGGTTGTTACAATAATATCCCTGTCCGAGTCGTCTGTTGTTACCTATAATACTTGCGATATAAAGTCGAAGGAGAACTAAGGACGTACCTTCCCATCCCGCATTAGATTGGCTCAAGCGCGGGCAACTTGACCAAATCCGCGCGGCTGGTGCGATTTGCTCATCGTGTTCGGGGCCCGAACAGCGGGTCTGTGGAGTGGCCGCCTGCCCAGTCCTCGCCATGAACGATGCTCGGCTCAGAACTTTCTCCGGCGTTCGTCAGGCACCGTGCGCCTGAGCCAAGTTCTGCGCGTCATAGGCGGGGTTAGTCGATGGCGCCACGTGCGTCGAAGCCGGCGGAGGTGTTCCGGTCGGAGTCGTCCGACATCGGCGACTCCCGCGTGACAGCAAGGCCATTATGGCCGGGGGTTGTTCTATCCAATCCTGTTGATCCAGATCAATGCCTATTTCGCTGGCGAAATACATGTCGGCGGTGGGAGGTCGGCGATGCGACAGACGTATTACGAGCTGAAGCTCAGCGAAATAGATCGGCTACTCAACGATCCTGACACGCCGCTAGACGCCGTCAGAGTCTGGTCTCTCCTGGCGGAGATTGCGCGGCACGAAGCCAACTTGGAAGCTGGCCATGCAGCAACGGCGACCCGATGAGCAGGCGGCCCTTTCGGCCGAAGTCCTTGGTGCGATAACCGCCCATCTCGCGCGTCACCTGTTCGGCATAGGATTTTCGACCGTCACACGACCAACGACCCTCGCGTCTCCAGGAACTGAGCCATCAGATTTGCCCGATCGAAGAACCCCAGCTCGGCCGGTTCGAGATCGGCTGCGCGCAGCGTCGGCGGCAAATTGGCCCGGAACTCGCTGTAGTACCGCAGGATCGCTGCGGCAGCCGCAGCGGTCGCGCAGGTCGCTGACGCGAAGATGCCAGCCAGTCACGCACTGCACTGACGGCTCTGCGGGCTCGTTGCCGTCGATCTCATGCCGTGGCCAGCAATATCCGACAGGTACTTCTGGTAGCGGTAGCGTTCAAGCTCCAGCACCAGGCAGTGCTTGTCACGCTGCGAACGTGGTCCGTAGCGGCGGGCCCCGGGAAACAGGCCAGGCTCGAACGGCATATTGAAGCGGGGCAGATTTCTGACGGCGTCACGCTCGTTTCATGAAAGATCGTGGATGCCGAAGCGGCATGCTGGTTCCGGGCGATGTCGCCCCGGCATTCCAAGATCATGTCGCCCTTCAATCCGAGATGATCTCGCCCCCGGTTCCGAGATGATCTCGCCCCCCCGGGGCGGGTCCGGGTGTCTCGCTGGCATGACTACAACGGCCCTTTTGCGCGAGCAGAGGGGCGAGATCCCGGCGGAGAGACTGGAGATGCGCAAAGTGCGCGAGATCATGCGTCTGAAGTTCGGCGATGGGCATCAGTGATGAGCCAAGGCATCATCCTGTTGCGCGAGGTAGGATCCGGATCTACCTGATAGTGTTGATATGTTGACCGCGTCAGACCATAGCCACTGCAAGGAACGTCCTCTTGTTATTGCGCGGAGCAGCGACGATGCAAGCTCGTGTGGCGATTGCTTCGTCGCTGCTTGTCGCAATGACAACCGGGCGTGCCTCGCAAGGACAAGCTAAAGCCGGTTCTTCACCCACCGCCCGTTCAGCATGATCGCCGCAATGCGGCGACCGTCAGCATCGAACACTGAGAGGTCACGGTAAGGATCGCCATCCACCACCAGCATATCAGCGAAGGCGCCAGGGATGAGCTCACCGAGACGCCCCTCCTGCCGCACGATCTCGGCATTCACCAGCGTGGCGGAGCGGATCACGTCCTGAGCGCTCATCGCTTCCCGGCGAATGATGAACTCATTCATGTGGTCGTTCTGCAACTGCCCCAGCAGATCGCTGCCGAGACCGATCTTTACCCCTTCGTTACGCGCGGTTTCCAGCGAACGCAGACCGGCTTGCAGCACCACCTCGTTCTTGGCCAGTGACGCCGCCGACAACCCATATTCGGCGCCGCGCCGTTTCATCGACTCATAGGTCACCAACGTCGGGACAAGATACGCTCCCCGCTCCGCCATCAGTGCCGCGACCGGGGCGTCGATCAGGTTACCATGCTCGATTGTACGCACGCCGGCACGCACGGCACGCTCCACGGCTTTTGGGCTGTACGCGTGTGCGGCGACATAAGTGCCCCAGCGCGTCGCTTCATCGACCGCTGCCTCGATTTCATCGACGCGGAATTGCAAGCTTTCCAGCGGGTCGAGCTGCGAGGCGACGCCGCCGGACACCATGATCTTGATATGGTCGGCTCCTTTGCGCAGCTCGTCCCGCACCGCCTTCACAACCTCGGGCACGCCGTCGGCGACACGTGATGCCCAGGTCAGCCCAGAGCAACAAGCACAAAATACCGTCGACTGTGTACGAGGGCGGAAGTCGGCGTGGCCGCCGGTCTGGCTGATCGGCTGCCCTGCAATGAATAGGCGCGGTCCGACGAACAACCCCTGCTCAATCGCCGCTTTCAAACCCCAATCAGCCCCGCCGGTATCACGCAGCGTGGTGAAGCCGCGCATCAGCATCTCACGAGCAGCGACCGACCCCTTTGCTGCGAGCAGGGTCAACGGTACATCGGACAGCAGACGAATGTTGACCTCGGTCAACACGAGGTGGATGTGCGCGTCAATCAATCCCGGCATGAGCGTACGGCCGCCAAGATCAACCCGTTCCGCCGTAGCCGAGGTGATCGGCCGCGCCGAAACCTCACACACCGCGCTGTCCTCGACCAGCACCTGCATGCCGTCGCGCAATTCGTCCTGCCGTGGATCAAGCAGGCTTAGATTGTGGAACAAGTACATGCTCATGGTACGCCACGCCGTTTGGTTGCGGGGGCCAACCATAGGCACCACCGCTGGGGGAACCAAGCGCTCCGACCCGGCCGCAGAAAAATTGCCTCTTGCCACCGTTCGTCGACACGGCAGGCGAAGGCTCACCGTGACACGGTGCGCGCTCGGTACGTCACGCCCTGCGGTTTGAGATCAGACGGCGCGCAAGCGCCTGGAGTACGGATGCGCCTCGTCGGCGGCGAGGTGCGACAAAAAGACCTCGCAGTAATGGGACGCGGTGTTCTGCCACACCTTGTCGCGCAGGGCGCGCCAACGCTCCTGCCGCTCCACCGGTTGCATCGTCAACGCGGCGTGCATAGCATCAGCGATCGCGTCGCTGTCGTAAGGATTGACAATCAGCGCCTCGGTCAACTCGTCCGCTGCGCCGGCGAAACGCGACAGGATCAGCACGCCTGGATCGGCGGGATCCTGCGCGGCGATGTATTCCTTCGCTACCAGGTTCATTCCGTCCCGTAGTGGCGTGACCACGCCCAGGCGCGCGGCGCGGAAGAACCCTGCCAGCGTGGTTCGCCTCACCGGGCGGGTCATGTAGCGCAGCGGCACCCAGTCGAATTCGGAAAAGCGCCCATTGATATCGCCGACGATACGGTCCAACTCGCGTCGTAGCCGCTGGTAGTCCCCGAGGTCCTCGCGCGACCGTGCGGCCACCTGGAGGAAGCTGACCTGCCTGCGGTGCTCAGGCCGGGTGGACAGAAGACGAGCAAAGCCTCCGAACCGGTTCGCCAGGCCCTTGGAATAATCGAGCCGGTCCACGCCGATCGCCAGCGACCGGCTGCCGGGCAGGCTTTCGCGCAGCAGCCGCACCTCCATGCTGTGCGCGGACTCCGCGGCGCTGCCTGCGAAACGGTCCGGATTGATGCCGATCGGATCGACGATCGCGTGCACCGGCCGGCCGCGATAGAGGAAGCGTCCGTCGTGATCGGCGCGTGTGCCGAGCATCTCGGTTACGCATTCCAGGAAGGCCTGGCGATAGGTACGGGTGTGAAACCCCACCACGTCGTAGGCGCACATCGCCTGCAGCAGCTGATCTGCGCGCGGCAGGGCTTGTAGCAATGCTGGCGGAACGAACGGCGTGTGCAGGAAGAAGCCGATGCGATTGCCGACGCCGAGCTCTCGCAGCGCTTCGGCGAGCGGAAACAGGTGGTAGTCGTGCACCCAGATCAGGTCGTCTGGTCGCAGTAGCGTCTTCAAGGCTTCGGCAAAACGGCGGTTGACCGACAGATAGCCGTCGAAATCCTCGCCGTGGTACCCCATCAGGCCGAGGCGGAAGTGCAACAACGGCCAGAGTGTGCCATTGGAGATATGCACATAAAATGCGCGGTACTCATGCTCCGATAGGTCTATCGTCGCGTAGGTTACGTTATCAGCGGACTGGACATACGGCGTGGGCGCGGCGGCGCCTGAATGGCGCCCGCTCCAGCCGAACCACAGAGTGCCGGGCCGCAACGCATCGGCGAGGGCAACGGCAAGGCCGCCTGCCCGCGGGCCCCGCTCCGACGGCAGCGGCACTCTGTTTGAAACGATAACCAGGCGTGCCACGGCGTCCTCACGGTTTTGGTCCAAAAGGGAAACGCACATCGGCATACGGCGTCCAGGGGAGGCCGATCACTTGACCGAGAGCAGTGACAGAATGGGGCGCTCACGGCAAGTCGCGCCGCAAAAAAAACCTGATCGTGATGGCCAGATGGTCCAAGACCGCCTGAGACAAAGAAGGGAATCCCGATGCGCATTGCCCAGATCGCGCCACTCACCGAAGCTGTCCCGCCGAAGTTGTACGGCGGGACAGAGCGCGTCGTTTCCTTTCTAACCGAAGAACTCGTGGCGATGGGCCACGACGTCACGCTGTTTGCCAGCGGCGATTCCACCACCAGCGCGCGACTGGAGGCGATGCATCCGACCGCACTCCGGTT
>JASHVB010000721.1 GCA_030039695.1 Acetobacteraceae bacterium | reverse complement strand
GCCTATTCAGAGTTCGTCAACTGGCTGATGAACCCCGACCCGACGCAGCGTCCGACAGCGGCACAAGCGCTGCAGCACCCCTTCCTGACAGATGGACTGCTGGACGACAAAGAGGCGCAGGCGGTACTAAAGCAGGTGATGGGGGGCCGGCGAGCGGCGGCCCCGGCCAACCCGGCACCGATGAAACCGGCGCCGGCAGCGGCCGACGAACCGGCCGAAGGGGCGCTGCCGGACCCCAGTTACGACTATACCCTGACAAAGGACGCGCAGCCGGCGGCGCCGACAGCGGCCGAGGAACCGGCCGAAGCGGCGCTGCCGGACCCCAGTTATACCCTGACAAAGGACGGGCAGCCGGCGGCGCCGGCGCCGGCAGCGGCGGAGGAACCGGCCGAAGTGGCGCTGGGCGACCCCAATTACAGCTATACCCTGACAAAGGACGGGCAGCCTCCTTCCGACCCCGCCGCGGCGCCCCGCCGGAATGTACCGCCTCCGCCGCCCGCGCGGTAAGCTGGCGTGCCAGCTCGTGGGCGGTGCCCGCCGGTTGTTTGTTGACGCCGGCCAGGGCAACGGCTCCGATGGCGGTGCAGGCTGTTTCATCGCATTCAGTGCTCGCGCGCCGCTTGGTGAGTGTGACCCCTAACCGATCTCCGAAATAATTCAGCTAACGGGCGGGAGCTCTCCTAATGGACGTTTTACCGGGTTCTATTTCGATCGAAAGAGTCTCGCTCAAGCCGCTGCCGCAGATCATATTCGCCAGCCGGTGGCTGCAAGTGCCGCTTTATCTCGGTCTGATTGTAGCGCAGATTGTCTACGTGTTCCTGTTCCTCAAGGAACTCTGCCTGCTTATCCGGCATGCTATGGAGTTTGACGAACAACACATCATGCTGATTGTGCTAGGGCTCATCGACGTGGTGATGATCTCAAACCTTCTGGTGATGGTAATCGTTGGTGGTTACGAGACCTTCGTTTCCCGCCTGCGGCTGCACCGCCACCCGGATAACCCTGAATGGCTAAGCCATGTAAATTCTGGGGTACTGAAGGTGAAGCTGGCAATGTCAATCATTGGCATCTCCTCCATCTCGCTGCTGCGCACCTTTGTTGAGGCACACTCACTCGGCACGCCAGATTCGAAGACCACTGCCGAAGCTGTTATGTGGCAAACGATCATCCACTCAATCTTCATTCTTTCGGCCATCGGGATCACCTATGTCGACCAGCTCAGCTCGGCGCCCAAACCAAGCCATAACCATGGCAGCGCCTGATGCCTGATTGCGGTGCAGGCGTGCGCGGCCGATCTCGACGCAGCCCATTGTTATACGATCGCGGGGTGGCCTAAGCTTCGGTTTGCCTGTCAACGCACATTTCTCACATTGTTTGATGCGAACTGACAACAGCGCTGGTCTGGCCCGGTATTTTGCAAGCCAGCGCAGGGCCAGGCGAGCGGCGTGTCGCTCGGTGTCTTTCGGCTGATGCGGAAATGCCGCGGGGAACTGGGGTTTTCCTCTGACGGCCGGGCCAAGTGTGGTTCGGACTCTTCCAGAGCGACCAATAAAACAGCTCCAAGCGGACTTTTGTAGGCTTGGTCGCAAGCGGGCGATCAGCGCGCAATCGAGGTGGTCCGCTATAGTTTAGGCGGCCAGACGTGCCTCTCCGGCCCGAAACGCACCCGGTGTCATGCTGAATCTTTGACGAAATAAGCGTGTAAAATGGGCTGGGTTCTCGAAGCCGCAGTGGAACGCAATATTGCCGACGGAATCGCGAGGTCCGGCGGCGGCCAGCCGTTTGCGAGCATGTTGCAGCCGCACCTCGCGCAAATAGCCCGCGACCGTGAGATTGCGACGCGCGAACAGACGATAGAGATGCGCGCGCGAACATCCGAGGCGATGCGCGATCGCATCGGGCGTCAGGTCCAATGCTTGAAATTGGCGAGAAATGAGCGCCTGCGCGGCGACCAGCATACCATCCTCACAGACCTCGCTTTCCGTATTCTCGGTTCCGAGTTCCAAGCGCAGCACAGTCGCCGCAAGATCCAGTGTAGCGCGCAGGCCGGCCGCGCGCGCCATGGAGTCAAGGTTGGGCGCCGCGTTGGCGAGCGCGCGCATTTGTGCGATCAGCATCGGCTCAAGTCCATGAGACGCCATGGTTGTGCCAGCGATCCGAAGCACGCGGTCGCGCACCCGCGGCTCCAGGAATGGCAAGGGCATTTCAATATGCAGCGTGTGATTCTCAGCGCCTGTCCAGTGAAGCGCATAGGAACGGCCCTGATGCCGGATACGCAGTCGGGGGCCGCCAAGCGTTATGATTTCATCGGGGTTGCCAAACCATCCTTGGCCACCGCCCTGGAGCGTCAGCGAGAGAACGATGTTGTCGACGCCGTCCGCCTGTATCTGGCGACGAGTGCGCGTGATGCCGACCGCGCTCATGTTCCAGTCACAAAACTCGCCTTCTGGCGCGATCAGCTTGCGCACCGTGGCAGTGAATGGCCGGCCGGCCATCCCACTCGACCCCAACGGCACGTAGCGTTTCACCAGCGTGTCGCGCCAGAACATGAATTGGTCGTCCGGCGGGAGGCCGGACGTGGTGGCGAATGCATGGCGACATGACTGGATGTCTGACATCGCGATCTCGACAGCATGGTGGCGCGTGCGACACCGACGCCGCGCCAGCTTTATTGTTCCAGCCCTTGTCCTCGATTGAGCGGTAGCGGCAGCCAAGTGCCGCGCCGGTCCGGACAGGGCGCAACTGCACCAGCAGCGTTTGCCGCGCCAGACCAAAATCTGTTCATTTCCTGCTCGGATATCGGCCGGCCAGCCGGCACCTGCTCGGGTGGGCGCGTGACTCGCGTTCCGCCGCAGCGTATGACGAAGGTCGGGGTTACACGATCGGCATGGTTGGGGCGGGCATAGACGTGCTTTCCCACTCCGAGTTCCAAGATGCCCTGAAGGCGGCGCTGCGAGCTTACACGCGCCCCGATTTGCTCATGGACAACCCACTGTTGAACACCGCGCTCGTCGTGCAACCTGACGAACGCAGCGGTACGCCGGATGAACTCCGCTCACTGCTTCGCGAGACCGCTGACGCGCTGTTCGCCAGCGAGCGTGACCAGCGACTGCGGCGGGTCATCGAGTTCACTTACTTTCGCCCCGAACCGAAACAAGACGCCGTCGCGCTGAAATTGGGCCTGTCATTCAGCACTTACCGGCGCAGCCTGACCGCCGGTACGGAGCGGCTGGCCGAGTGGCTGTGGCAAAAGGAGCAGAGGCTTCGCGCCCGCGACGTTGCCAAGGCGCAGGCGCCCCCCTCCACTCGCGCTCAGTTTTCGTCTTTTGCCCGACCGCGACTCTCGCTCGTCGTGCTGCCGTTCCTCAACCTGACGCAGGACACCGCTCAGGATTATCTGGTCGATGGAATTGTCGACGCAGTGATCACCGACCTCTCGAGCAGTTTGCCCGGCAGCTTCGTCGTCTCGCGATCGACGTCCTTCACCTACAAGGACCGCAAAGTATCGATCCGCAAGATCGGCGAAGAACTTGGCGTGCGCTATGTACTGGAAGGCAGCGTCCAGGTCGACGCGGCCCGGCTACGCGTGAATGCCCAATTGATCGATGCGGAGACGGATGTCCATTTGTGGGCCGAACGATTTGACAAACCGCGGACCGAGCTATTCCGTGTACAAGACGAAATCGTCGGCCGCTTGTCTCGCACCGTCGGCATTCAAATGGTACGCACCGAGGCGGAGCGCAGCGGTGCGTGGAGCAGTGGCGCCGAGG
>JASHVB010000082.1 GCA_030039695.1 Acetobacteraceae bacterium | reverse complement strand
GCAGCACCTGCCGCGTCTCGAACATGAAGGCCAGCGCGTTGTCGATCTTCCGCGGCAACAACTCCGCGGTCATAGCCCGTTCCACCGTCGTCGCATCGGGCCCATGCGCACTCATGCAGGAGTGCAGCGACAGCCCTCCTGGCACGAACCCGTCAGCTTTCGCATCATACGCACCATGCACCAATCCCATGCACTCGTTCATGACGTTGCGATGGAACCACGGAGGCCGGAACGAGTGCTCGGCTACCATCCAGCGAGGCGGGAAGATCACGAAATCCACATTTGCCGTTCCGGGCGTGTCGGTTGGCGACGTCAGTACCGTGAAGATCGACGGGTCCGGATGATCGAAGCTGACCGTATTGATCGTCATGAACCGCGAGAGGTCATATTTGTACGGCACGTGATTCCCGTGCCACGCGACGACATTGAGCGGCGAGTGGTCGAGCTCCGTCGCCCAGAGTGCACCCGTGAACTTCTGCACCACTTCGGTCGGTCCATCGCGATCCTCGAACCACGCGACGGGGGCCAGGAAATCCCGCGGCTGTGCCAGACCGTTCGCGCCGATTGGCCCGAGATCGGGAAGCCGCAGTGCAGGGCCGTGGTTTTCACAGATGTAGCCGCGTGCCGCACCGTCCGGCAGCGCAACGCGGAAGCGCACACCGCGTGGGACCAGGGCAATTTCGCCAGGAGAAACATCAAGCAAGCCAAGTTCCGTTGTCAGTGCCAGTCGCCCCTGTTGCGGCACGATCAGCAGCTCGCCATCTGCATTCCAGAACACGCGCCGCATCGGCCGGGTAGCACAGTATATATGTACAGAGACTCCCGTACCCGCCTGTGTGTCGCCGTTCGCCAGCATGGTCGTCAGACCCGACACGAAATCGGTCGGCCCATCGGGCAACGGCAAAGGATCCCAGCGCAACCGGTTCGGCGTCGGTTCCGCCAGTTCACAACACAGCCTTCCGTTGTCGATGCGTCGGTACGGCGGATGGTCAGCCGAGGGACGGATGCGGTAAAGCCACGTCCTTCGTGCGTCGCGCCGCGGCGCGGTGAACGGCGTGCCGGAGATTTGCTCGGTATACAGACCCAGCGGCGGGCGCTGCGGGGAGTTCTGGCCAACCGGCAACGCACCCGCGATCGCCTCGCTTGCATGTTCGTTGCCGAACCCCGACATATAGCGCAGCTGCTGTGTCATCGACTCACTCCGCATCTGGCTGACGGTCTGGCGCGGAATCGCGGAACGCCGGCACCGGTAGCGCTGCGGCCTCGGCTCGCAACAACGTTGGATAGGCGTCCACCGGACATTTGAGCCGGCGCGCGTTGGCCATTTGCGGCACTAGGCAGACGTCCGCCATGCTCGGCGCCGCGCCGAAGAGGAATGGCCCGGGACTGGCGTCTCTGACGATGGTTTCCAGTGCGGTCAGCCCTTCGGCGACCCAGTGCTGGTACCACGCATCGCGTGCCGCATCGGATTGGCCCATCGCGTTCTTCAGGTAACGCAGTACGCGCAGATTGTTGAGCGGATGGATTTCGCATGCGACGCCCAGTGCGAACGCGCGCACCCGTGCCCGCGCCTCCGGATCCTCCGGCAGCAGCGGCGGTTCGGGATGCGTCTCCTCCAGGTATTCCATGATGGCGATCGACTGCGTCAGCACGGTACCATCATCGAGCGCGAGCGCCGGCACGACGGCCATCGGATTTATCGCACGAAAACCTGCGGTTCTCTGTTGGCCGCCACTTTTCAGCAGGTGGATGAATTCGTCGTCCCTCCTGATCCCCTTCAACGCCAGCGCGATGCGCACACGCCATGCGGCGGAAGAGCGGAAATACGTGTAAAGCCTCATGGATATCCTCCCGCGCGGCAGCCCGTTCCCTTGCAGCAATATTGAGATTATATAAACCGCTGCATCCAGGGAGGTAATTGTCAATGAAAGCACAGGCAAGGACCATGTCTCCCCCCATGCCGGTACCAGTCGACTTCCGGCTGGAGGATTTTCTTCCCTACCGGCTGTCTGTTGCCGCCAGTCGCGTCTCGCGCATGTGCTCCCGCCGTTATTCGCAGGCGTACGGGCTGACAATTCCTGAATGGCGGGTGCTCGCAACCATCGCGCGTTTTGGCACGCTCTCGCCCAGTGCTGTCACCGAACGGACGGCGATGGACAAGGTAAAGGTCAGCCGTGCCGCCGCCAGCCTGGTGGCGCGGGGCCTTGTCCGGCAAATGCCTGACCCGCGTGACGGGAGAGGCCGGCGTTTGCAGCTCACCCGCAAGGGCACGATGGTGCATCAGGGCGTCGTGCCCCTGGCGCGGGAGTTGGAGACGACGCTGGCCGGCGGGCTCAGCCGTTGGGAATGGTCGGTGCTCAACAAGGCGCTGACTCGTCTGAACCTGCATGTGCAG
The DNA here is from genome assembly GCA_030039695.1 of Acetobacteraceae bacterium. Next base: position 10,879 of record JASHVB010000082.1, on the reverse strand, counting down.
AACATTGACGGGCCGGATCAAAGCGACACGCTGGTCTGAGCGCGGCACGGGGCTCGCCTGTCACAGAAACTTCGCTAGGATCGCTGGGTTGAGGGCGCCCCGTGGTGCGTGACCATCGCGCTGCTGGCGCTCCGTCCAAGAAGAGGAGGCGCGGCCATGTCAGGAATTCAGAACGGCAGAAGTCCCCGCTCGGTGGCTCTGGTCGGTCCGTACAGCAGCGGCAAATCGTCTTTGTTCGAGGCGATGCTGGAAGGGGCCGGTGCCCCGGTGAAGCGCCCCGCCGATCCACGCAATCGGCCGATGACCACCGAGATCCGGCTTGGGAATTGTTCGTACCTGGGTGACTGGTGGTCGGTGCTCGACTGCCCTGGCTCGATCGAGTTCGCTTATGAAGTGATATCCGCTCTGACGATGGTGGATATCGCCGTCGTTGTTTGCGAGCCGACGCCCGCACGCGCGTTGACTGTTGCGCCGTTGCTCAAGCAACTGGCCGATCTGCACCTGCCCCACATACTGTTCATCAACAAAATCGACACGCTGGAAGGCAGCATCTCCGAGACGCTCGCAGCACTGCAGGGTTATGTGAAATGCCCGCTGGTGCTTCGCCAGGTGCCGATCATCGATGGCCAGAGTGTCAGCGGCTATGTCGATGTGGTGCACGAGCGCGCGTATCGCTACCGCAAGGGCCAGCCTTCCGAGTTGGTGCAGATTCCGTCGAACATGCAGGGCGAAGAGCAGGAAGCGCTGGGTAAGCTGGTCGAGACTCTGGCGGACCGCGACGATGTGCTGCTGGAGAAGGTGCTGGAGGACGTCAAACCCGGCACCGATGAAATCTACCGCAACCTACGCAAGGATCTTGCGGATGGCGCGGTGGTCGAAGCGCTGCTGGGTTCGGCGGAGAATGCCAGCGGCGTGCGGCGGCTCTGGAAGGCGCTGCGGCACGATGCGCCGTTCGCCGGCGAGACCGCGGCCCGCAAGGGAATTCCTGCGGATGGCCCGCCGCTGGCGCAGGTCTTCAAGACCCAGCATGCCGGACACACTGGCAAGCTGTCCTATGCGCGCATTTGGCGCGGCACGATCAAGGACGGTGCCACGCTGGGGGGAACCCGGCTCGGCGGAATCTATCAATTCCAGAGTGGTGAATTGGTGAAACGGGCCGAGGCGGTGGACGGCGAGATCGTCGCATTCAGCCGATTGGACGGCGTTGCGACTGGCGCCACCGTTTCGCCCGGCGCGACGCCGGAGCAACTGCCGTTCCCCGCACCGCCGTCCGCGGTCTATTCTCTGGCCATTGCCACGACGGATCATAAGGACGACGTGAAGCTGAACGGCGCACTGCAGAAGATTCGCGAGGAGGATCCGACCCTGACCGTAGTGCAGGAGCAAGACACCAGCGAGACGGTGCTGCACGGGCAGGGGGAAATGCACCTGAGCGCGACCGTGGAACGATTGTGGCGCAACTACGCGCTGAAGGTGGCAACCCACAAACCGCAGGTTCCCTACAAGGAGACCATCCGAAAGGCGGTGCACGAGCACGGCCGCCTGAAAAAACAAAGCGGCGGACACGGCCAGTTTGCCGACGTGAAGATCGATATCGCTCCACGCGGGCGCGGTGCCGGTTTCGAGTTCGTCGACAAAGTCGTGGGTGGCGCGGTGCCGCGTAACTTCATTCCGGCCGTGGGTGAAGCGGCAGAAGAAGCGGCACGTAAAGGTCCGTTCGGGTTCCCGGTGGTGGACATCTCCGTCACGCTGGTGGACGGGCAGTTCCACAGTGTCGACAGCTCGGACATGGCGTTCAAGACCGCGACCAGCTTGGCGATGAAGGAAGGCCTGGCGAAAGCGGACCCCGTGCTGTTGGAGCCAATCTTCCGTGTTACCATCAGCGTGCCGAATGATTACACCGCGCGCGCGCAGCGCCTGGTGACGGGACGCCGCGGGCAGATCCTTGGCTTTGCTGAGCGCGAAGGCTGGCCGGGGTGGGATGATGTCGAGGCGCTGGTACCGGAGGCTGAACTGCACGATCTGATTATCGATCTGCGTTCCCAGACGCTTGGCCTGGGGACGTACCGCAAGCAGTTCGACCATTTAGCGGAATCGCGTGGCGGCCAGGAATTGCGGCGCGGCGCAGCGTGATGTGAGAGACGTCTTCTCGCTACGCGGGAGAGATCAAGGCGTGACGCGCCGGGGATGAGGGACCCGCGGCGGTGGACGTGACCTGTTTCGGTTGGAGCGCAACTCCCGCGGAGGCCGCACGGTTTATCCCTCGCGCGAGGCGCTGCGCACCCTGACCTTGCCCATTTCGCGGAAGACGTATTCCTGCGTCCTCTTCGCATCACACCCGCATATCGGGAGGTCCATCATCCATGAAACTGTTCGATCTCACCGGCAAAGTCGCGCTGGTCACGGGCGGTAACGGCGGCATCGGCCTCGGCCTTGCCGAAGGCATGGCATCGTGCGGCGCCACGATTGCGATTTCAGGCCGCAACGCCGAAAAAGCGCGTGGGGCATTGGATAAGCTGCGCGCCCACGGTGTGATGGCCGCATTCACGGCCGCGGACGTCACCAAAAAGTCCGAATGCCAGAGCTTGGTCGCCGAAACAGAGGCGCAGTTTGGCCATCTTGACATCCTGATCAACAACGCCGGCACTGCGATCCGCAAGATGCCGCAGGACTACTCGGAGGCGGAATGGCACGAAGTGCTGGACACCAACTTGACCAGCGCCTTCTTGCTGTCTCAGGCAGTCTATCCGGCAATGAAGCGCGCTGGCGGCGGCAAGATCATCAATATCGGCTCGATGATGTCGATGTTCGGTGCGCCCTATGCGGCGCCGTACGGGTCGAGCAAAGGCGGCATCGTGCAATTGACGCGTGCATTAGCGACGGCGTGGGCGAACGACAATATTCAGGTTAACGCCGTGCTGCCGGGCTGGATCGACACCGATCTGACGAAGCGCGCGCGTCAGCAGGTACAAGGACTACATCAGCGCGTTGAGGATCGCACGCCCGCCGGTCGCTGGGGTACGCCGCACGACATGGCTGGTGTGGCAGCATTTCTCGCTGGTCCCGCTTCAGACTTTGTGACTGGCGCGGCGATTCCCGTGGATGGTGGGTATTCGGTTGGGATGTGACGGGACGTCACGCCCATCCGAACGACTTCTCGACGGCCTTACGCCAACGCGCCGTCAGTGCGTCGCGCCGCTCCACCGACATTGACGGCCGCCACTCGCGCGTCACAGCCCAGTTCCCACGCAGATCATCGAGCCCCTGCCAGTAACCGACTGCAAGCCCCGCCGCATAAGCTGCGCCCAGTGCCGTCGTCTCCAGCGTGCGCGGCCGCAATACAGGCACGCCGAGCACATCCGCCTGGAACTGCATGAGCGGGTCGTTCACAACCATGCCTCCATCGACACGCATCGATCTCACCGATACGCCCGAGTCTTGCTCCATTGCGCGTACGACATCCAAGGTCTGATATGCGGTTGCTTCCAATGCCGCACGCGCGATGTGTCCCGCCGTAGCGAAGTGGGTAAGTCCGGCAATCATGCCGCGCGCATCTGACCGCCAATGCGGTGCGTACAGCCCAGAGAACGCTGGCACGAAATACACATCGCCGTTGTCCGGCACCGAGGCGGCCAGTACCTCTACTTCGGACGATGTGCGAATCACGCCGAGATTGTCGCGGAGCCACTGGACGAGCGCTCCGGTAATCGCGATCGATCCTTCGAGCGCGTAAGTCGCTGATGCATCGCCGAGTTTGCTTGCCACGGTGGTGATCAGTCCGTGCCGCGACGGAACCGGTATCGTGCCTGTGTTCATAAGCAAGAAGCAGCCGGTGCCGTACGTATTCTTCGCCTCGCCAGGTTCACAGCACGCCTGCCCGAGTAGCGCCGCCTGCTGGTCGCCCAATACGCCCGTGATCGGCACCCCGCCCAAAACGCCACGCCCGGTCCCATACATGGTCGACGACGGCAGGATTTGCGGCAGCACGGTCCGAGGAACGCCGAACGCTGCCAGCAGTAGTTCGTCCCAGTCGAGTGTTGTCAGGTTCATAAGCTGTGTGCGGCTGGCATTGGTCACGTCCGTGACGTGCTGGCCCGTCAGGTTCCACAGGAGCCAGCTATCGACCGTGCCGAACAGCAGATCGCCCGCTTCTGCGCGGCGGCGTGCGTCCGGCACGTGATCAAGCATCCAACGCAGTTTGAGTGCCGAAAAATAACTCGCCAGAGGCAGACCGGTCTGCGCGCGGAACCTGTCCTGTCCGCCGTCACGCACGTACTCCGCCACTAGTGCGTCGGTGCGTGTATCCTGCCAGACCAGAGCATTGTGAACTGGCCGCCCGCTCGAGCGTTCCCACAGCAGCGTCGTCTCACGCTGATTGGTGATCCCCACCGCTGCCAGATCGCGTGCGCTCAAACCAGCGCCGGACAGCGCGTCCACAATGAGCGCCAGCGTGTTGTCGCGAATCGCCACCGGATCATGCTCTACCCATCCCGGCTGCGGATAAATCTGCTCATGTGGTTTCTGCGCTGTCGCGACCGCGTCTCCGGCGCGATCAAACACGATGAACCGTGTGCTCGTGGTGCCCTGGTCGATCGCGCCGACGTAGCGGGACACGTGCGCTTACGGATGCTGGTGGATTGGATCGACCCAGTACACCGATTCCGGGTGCTCGACCGGCTCGATGTCCAGGTTTACCACCACCGCTTCGTTGTCACTGCGCACCAGCACGCATTCCAAGGTCTCATCGGTGCTCGCGTTGATCTCCTGGTGCGGCACATAAGGCGGCACGAAGATGAAATCGCCGGCGTCCGCCTCGGCGACGAATTCCAGCTTTTCGCCCCAGCGCATGCGCGCCTTGCCTCGCACCACATATATCACGCTTTCGAGAGCCCCGTGATGATGTGCGCCGGTCTTCGCATTGGCGTGGATGCTGACCGTCCCGGCCCAGATCTTCTGCGCGCCCACCCGCGCGGCATTGATCGCTGCGGCGCGATTCATTCCTGGCGTCTGTGCCGTGTTGGTGTCGAGCTGGTCGCCCTTGATCACCCGCACACCATGGGTCCGCCAGTCTATGGTGCCTGGCGCCGGGGAGTGGTCGTGATCGTCGCTCATGGATGGCTCCTCTTCATCGCTGCACCTTTGTCGCGCGGCAGTGCCGCGATGAAAACCCCCGATTGCGGGGAAAACCTCTCGATCATGTGACATATGTCACAGCGCGCACCCGCCGTGCCCCCTAGCGTCCTGACCAAAAGGGGGACGGCGGCGATGGAACATGTCCTTGCGGATCACGGGTTGCGGATCACCTGCCTGAGCGACGCCGAGCGCTTCGACGAGCTTGAAGAGGGCGTTTTGTGCGATGGATGGGTCGCGGCCATCGCACATGCGCTGTACCCATGGCGTGGGCGGCTCTCGCTCGCCGACCAGGACGTGATCGTGCTGGTCACCGGGAAGCACGATGACCGTCCGGTCGGCCTTGTCGCAGCGAGCCAGCGCGCGACGCAGCATGAGCCTTTCCTGTTGCTGGAAGCCGCCTACGTGTCTGACTCCGCACCCGACCGAAACCTTCTGCAACGTATGATTGCCTTTGCGGTGTTGTCACTTGCACGGAGCGATATGACACCGACACTGATCGCCGCATGCAGCCGCAGCGAAGCCTATGGGCGGACCGTCCGAGAATTGCGTGCTTGCTTCACCACGGCGGCGGTGTTCCCCGATCCGGATGAGCCGGCGATCGACCTAGCGATGGCGAGCACGGCCCGGCGGATTGCGCGAACCGTTCGGCCCGAGGCGCGCTACGCGGCGGGTAGTGGCACGTTCTACGCCGCGAGTGATCAGGACTATCGGTTCCCCGAGAACACCTTGGTCCTACTTGATCTCGCCGCTAGCGATGAGGCGACGATCACAGCTGATGCGCGCCGTGTCTTCCGGGAACGATCAACACGCCGCCCGGTCTACGCAGCCGGTGCGGAGGCTGGCTGGCGCGGAACGAAGCGGCCGCTGCCTGGCGTCGCGAGCAGCCGCGCACCGTCCCAGATCGGTCGCCCACGCAGGTAGGTCGCGGCCACGCGGCCGCGCATGCGACGCCCGTGATAGGGCGACCAGCGCATGTCTGCGCGGTCGAGAATACTCGCTTGGTCGAATGTGAAGTCGCCGCGATCCATCACGCACAGATCGGCGTCGGAACCGACGCGGATCGCGCCCTTCTTCGGCCATAGCCCGTGCAGCCTCGCGCTGCGTTCGGCGCAATAGGTGGCCATCAGCGTCGGCGGCAGACCACGTTCTTCCAGCAGCGAAAACATCAGGGGCGCAAAGGTCTGCATGCCAGTCAGACCAGCGCTGCACGCGAAGATGTCGGGCAGGGTCTTGCGTTCCAATGGCCAGGGAGCGTGATCGGTGGAGACATAGGCGATCTTGTTTTGGAGCAAACAGTCCCACATCCGCTCGACCTCGGCGGCAGAGCGCAGTGGCGGATTGCATTTGGCGATGCCGGCCAGGCGAGTGATATCGTGCTCGGTCAGGCACAAGTACTGAATACAGGCTTCGCCGGTGGTCTGCGCGCCCATGCTGCGGAACGTCTCGGCGATGGCGAAGCCCCGCGACAGTGACGAATGCGCGATATGCACGTGCGCGCCGGTTTCCAGCGCCATCTCGAAGATTTCCAAGTCCGCCATCGTCTCGGCCAGCGGCGGGCGGGTGCGGCAGTGCATGATCGGCTCGGTGCGACCTGCGGCGCGCGCCTCGGCGGTGAGCTTCTCCACCAGCTCCTGATCTTCGTTGTGGATGGCGCACGGCAGACCGGTTTTCGCGATCTCGTGGAACGCGGCCAGCATTGTCGGATGATCGATGCGCGGGAAACGCACCGCGTCGTACTCATATGTAGAGAGCTTGAACGCCGACACACCCGCTGCCGCCAGTCCCGGGATGGCGTACACGCCGCCGGATTTCAGGATCGTGCCGTACAGCGCCATATCGACATGCGATCTGCTGTTCACCCATCCGATCTTGTCAGCGAGGATCGTCGGGTCGGTCACGGGCGCCGGCACGTCGTAGGGCATGTCGCAGCACGTCGTCACACCACCCGCGGCAGCGCAGCGCGTCGCGCTTTCGATGCCCGTCCAGCCGGTGAACGATGACGTGTGCATGTGACCATCGACCAGGCCCGGAAAGATCAGCTTACCGCTGTGGTCGACGGTTTCCACCGCCGCCGGCAGCCTGCCTTCGCCGATCGCCGCGATCGTCTCGCCGCGGATCGCGATATAGCCGTGGCCGATGACAGCGTCGGTGGTGACGATGGTGCCGACGATCAAACGGTCGAAGGATCCTGACAATTTGTGTAACCCCAGTGCGATGGCGCGGGCAGGTTAGCATACGGCAGCGGTACGCGCCGAGACCGCACAGTCCGGGCGAGGTCGACATGAAAGGGGTGCCGGATCGTATTGTCCGGCAGTCAAGCAACGGAACATTGCGAGAATTACTTGCAACACTTGACGCGATCAGCTCGTCCGTAACAGGCGTGCTTCGCAATCCTGGTCATCACACCACTGTCGCTTCATTTGTCGTTTTCACGCTGAGCTACTACAAATTCCTTCTGACAAGCGGACATTTCTCTCCGTTGCGCAGGGTGCATCAGGGTATAGTGGGCAACGACGTGCTGATGCATTCGCTGCTCGGCCGCGTCGATGTCGGTCCGGTCATGGCAGGAAATAAGCGATTGCTGATCGACGAGGGTCGGAGCCTACGCGGTGTCTTCGGTGCGTCGCTCCTTCGGCATCTTGAGTGAACCACGGGCCGGGCGGTGGCCTTCTGCTCGACCCGGACCGTCGGCGCATGATCGACGGCGGGGGACTTTCCGCCCCCGCGAGCTTCCCGCGCGCGGATCCGCTGCCCGTCGTGTTGATCGTCCTGCTGTGGTGGCGCGGCACTGTCTTGCGCCGCTGGTCGTGGATTGGAAAGCAGACCGTCCCGCTTGCGACTGGCCTCGCCATTCCAATCGACGTGGTGCTGATGGCCGAGAACGCCCGGCTGTGACACGTGCGGCGAGCAACATGATCGTGCCTTACGACCCCGCTACGACGCGTGCCGCAAGCGAGGGGGCGAGCCGCATCAAGGTTGGTAAAAATCGCACCTTACCCGGAAGTATCTCATCCTTCCCGCGCGAGATTTCGCGCAGTACCATGTCAACCAGACTCGCTGCTGGCATCTTCGGTTGCTTGACGGAGCGTGTTGCCGGCGTATCGACAAGAGGCGGCAGTACCTCGACCACACGAATGCCTACGCCACGCAATTGTCGCCGCAGCGCCATCGTGAAGGACCGAAGGCCAGCTTTGGTAGCTGAATAGGTCGGGGCGCGCGTTGCCGGAAGAAGAGCGTAGCCCGACGTGATCATAATAATCAACGGGTCTTGGCCAGACCGTAGCAGCGGCAGAAGTCGTCGCGTCAGAAGTATCGGAGCGGTCAGATTCACTGCAATTTCATTGACAATAATTTCATCAGTGATCGGCGCGTTCAGGAAGTCGATCCGTTCCATGATCCCGGCGTTGTTCACTAGCACATCGACCCCAGCGTAGCGCTGTTGAATAAACTCCGTGAGCGCGTGCACGTCCGAGCGCTCCGTAATGTCACAATGGAAGACTTCGATCGAAAACTGTTCTTGAAGTCTCCGCAGCGCCATGTCATTTCGCCCGCAAGCGATTACCTTCGCGCCCTCGGCCACGAATCGGACTGCGAACTCGTGCCCTATGCCCGACGTAGCTCCTGTGATCACGACGGTACGGCCGGCCCAAGGACCGCCTTCAACAGCCATTGCCTACCTCCAAATCATCAGAGGCTGATCGGGAACGGTCTGGCAACGTCTTTCCGAGCCGATTCAAGTGGCCAGACGCCAGGTTGCGTGACCCGGCCGCTCTGGGTTCTCCGGCGTTTGCGAAGACAGTGGGAGCAATGCCACGGCCCGGACCGAGATCACGCGTCGAAAGTATCGGCGTGAAGGCTTGCGCTACGCAAGCAACAGCACCAACGTCGAACGAATGATCATCGCGCCACACCTGCCGCCGCCGGCAAGCTGAGGACGGCAATGCGAGAACAGTCCCCCCGCCGTAGTGAATGCCATGATCTACGCCGCCCAGACGGGCTGCTAGTGGCATATTCTGCCGCGTGATCTGCCGCCGTTCGCCACCACGCCACGCTATTTCCACGCCTGGCGCGCCACGGGATCCCGGCAGGCCACCAGCCTTGCCTTTCTGACGGAAGCGGGCGAGGGCGATGCGCGAGGGGCGGGCCCATCCGCCGGTGTCGTCGACAGCCAGGCGATGGAGACCACCGAACGCGGTGGGCCGCGCAGCTGTGCTGCCGAGAAGATGATGAGGCCGCGAACGCAACATCCTTCTTGACACGCTCGGCCGGCTGGTCGGCCCCGTTGTCCAAGCGGCCGATGTGCAGGCCCGTGACCGGGCGCCGCAACTGGCGTCAGAAATCCGCCGCGGCTTCCCCTGGCTGCGCCACGTCTTCGTTGGCGGCGCCGACGCCAGCGGCAAGAGGAGGTGGCGCTGGCGACATTGGGGGACCGGGTTATCGAAATTGTGCGACGCTGCAACGCCACCAAGGGCTTTGTGTTGCTGCTGCGGCGCTGGGCGGTTGCACGCACGATTGCATGGCTCAACCCACACTCGTCGCCGCGCCGAGGATTTTGCAGCGACGGTCGAACGCGTGGTGATCTCAAGATACATCGCCGGCGCCAAAGCTGCTGGTGCGCCACCTGCTGCCGCTTGAGACGCTTCGCTGACCCCGGGAACCGGCGAGACGCTTGTCGTATCCGGCGGGAATGGCGCCGGCGCGACGACGCTGTGTCGTGTCATCGCCTGCCTGCTGGTGCCACAACAGGGTCATTTCCTCATGTGCGGCAGAGCGATCGGCGGCCGCGCTGCCAATGTCGTTGAGCGCGCCGCCATCGGCCACCGGCCAAGTAGAGGTGAGTTATTTCCGCGGCTGGTGATTGGCGATGGTCTCGATCTCGCTGGCCGGTTCTGCCCGCCGCCGCAGCGTGAGGCACTGAAGCAGTACATGTCTCGCTGTATTCTGTCCTGGCTGAGCGGCTAGCGCATCGTGTCGCCCGGTGGTCCGTCGATGAGCAACAGATGCTGGCGGTCGGACGCCCTGACGCCGGATCCGAAGGTGTTGCTGCCGGATAAACCATCCACCGGAGTTGCGCCCAGGATCGTGCAGACGGTGTTCGGCGTTCTGTCGTTGCGGCGCGCAGCGCGTCCGCGTACTTCAGGCGGAGCGAAGTTTGACGCTCGGATTGTCGGCTGCGGATCGGGCCTGTGTGCTGGAGCGTGCCGCGTCGTGCTGTCCGGCAGCCCGACGGAACTCGCGCCATGACGGGCGCGCGGTCGATCTCGATCTCTCTCGCGTTGACCGTCACCCATCCCGTCTGTCTTATTATTTACATGTGCCCGTGCGGCCGCCGTGCTCCGCTTGCCGCGGTGGCGGCGCGCCCCTAGGAAGGCCGCGCAACGGCCAGAGCGGCGTCCATCAATCGCCGTTCCGCGTGCCAACCGGAGGAAACGCATGATCCTGCACGACGTGAGGGTGCATCCCTCGAAGGACAACCTGAAGCGCGAGGACCAGCTCGCGTGGAAGATCGCTACCGTCGCCGCCGACAGGGTGCCGGTGGAAGAGGACGTGGCCGAGATGATCATCAACCGCATCATCGACAACGCGTCTGTCGCGGTCGCCTCGGTAAACCGGCATGCGCCGATGTCGGCGCGCGACATGGCGCTGGGCCATCCGCGTCCGCGCGGGGCTGCGGGCGCTACTGTGTTCGGAGTGCCAGCAAGCAAGACGGTCAGTCCGGAATGGGCGGCATGGGCGAACGGCACCG
>JASHVB010000720.1 GCA_030039695.1 Acetobacteraceae bacterium | reverse complement strand
CCGCGCGAGGTCGAGGATGTGCTGTTCGCGCACCCGTCTATCGGAGACGTCGCGGTCGTCGGCGTGCCAGATCACGAATGGGGTGAGATCGTCGTGGCATTCGTCCAAACGAAGGCGGCGACCGATCGAGCCACGCTAAGCGCGTTCTGCCGTGACCGGCTCGCGTCCTACAAGGTCCCGCGCGTCTGGCGTTTCGTTGAACAGTTTCCGCGGACGGCGTCCGGCAAGATTCAGAAGTTCGTGCTGCGCGAACAGTATCTCGCGGAGAAAGACTGATGGTCTCTATGCAACTGAAACAGAGGCCGAGTCGGACTTCTCAGCCATCTGCCAAAGACTTTCGCCAATGTGACGGTTTTATCAAATTTGGCGAAGCGTCGAAAGCCACTCCGTCACAATCTCAGTCGAAACAAAAGGTGCTGATAAACATCGCGTCCGAAACAGGCGGGGGAGAGACTCAGGGTAGCGTCGAATGTCACGTGGACGGTGTGCCTGTCGTGGTATGTGGATCGATATTCCACGCGTATTGGTTGCTTGGCATGATGAATGCGACCTACTGCAATCGCAGCGCAACACTGGAACAGCCGCATCCAAGAGAACAGTTGCTGATAAATATCTGGCACGAGACGGATGACAAGAAACTAGGATGCACCATTAACCACGTTGTGAACGGACGTTCGTCGGCGTTGCGCACGTCGCTGGCCTTTGGCCTGAGACTTATGGATACGGGCAGGGCGAGTAAGCCGCGCCCCAACTGAGCCGCCCGCACATTCCCGCGCGCGGGGCGCCACTTTGGGTATAAGGCGAAATCCGTAACACCGGCATAACCCCGGGCAGCGGTTGATTTTTTGCTTGCCCGACGCGGGGCGACTCGATTCTACGCTAACCATGGTCGCCCTACCCGAGATCGATGGTCTGCCGCCGGCCGGCGGGTTCACCTTGCCACGCCCGCTCCCACCTCGCCGCTTATCTCGCGATCCGCCCCCCCCGTCCCCCGATCCATTCCGCTCGGCTTGTTCGGCTTGATCTGCGGTCGGCCTTTCAGGCCCTTGAGCCGCGCAATCTCCTCACGCAGCTCGACGATCGTGCGCTTCAGTTCGGCGTTCTCCGCCACCAGCAGCTCGATCAGCTGCTTCAGACCTTCCGGCGGCAGATCATCGATAGCGGCTGGCGCGACCATGGCGAGGGTAGAATCGAGTCGCCCCGCGTCGGGCAAGGAAAAAATCAACCTTTGCCCGGGGTTATGCCCCTTGCATGGGACTGTGAGTGTCAAGAACTTATTTCATGACATGAGCAGGTTCCTTTGGACCTGGGGACGATCAGGAGGGGAGCTCGCCGTGGGGCGCGAACATCGCGCCGCAACCTTGCATGCGGTGGGATCCTGCTGCGGATCCCGAACCATGATGCAGCCATGCGCATCGGTCGGCGAAGCTCCGGGGTGGTGGCGCCATTCTCTTACTCGGCGTCCAGTGCGGGCCCATGGGGCAAGTCGGTCCACCACCACCTCGGATCGTCCTCGGAGGGCTCATTCGTGGAAAGTGGATGAGCCCGCCGAAACCGTTTTTCTCCTGGAGTGCTGATCACTGTGCCGGACGCAGGACAACACCCTCTGGCACAATGCCCTCAGTCACCAAGCGCCAAAGCCCGATCAGCAGCTTGCGGGCCAGCGCCACGATCATGGTCGTCTTCTTTTTGCCGGCGGCGACACGGGCTTCATACCAGCGCACCAGGGCGCTTTCCTTTTGGAACCTCACGAAGCGCCATGCCAGCTGGATCATGCCGCGCCGGACTCGAGCATTTCCAGCTCTGGCGAGCCCTTTCTCGCGCCGGCGCTTGCCACTCTCGTCCGGCGAACCGGTGAGACCGGCATAGCGGGCCACGGCTCGCTGGTCGCGCAAAGCGCGGGAGAAAACCTCGTGTGTTAGCATGTCCGCCGTCTCGATGCCGATGCCACTGATGCTTGCGATATCCAGCACCTGGGCGTTTGCATCGTCCTGGGGCGCCTGCTCAAGGCGCTCCTCGCGTGCGTTCTCGATTTCCGCAATCTGCTCGTCGACGAAGCGCAGATGCGCCATGTCGCGCCGAAGCTCGACCAGCGTATTGGGCGGGATCAGCGCGCCCTCCGGCGTGCGCAACGTGGCGACCCGTTCCGGCGCCTTTCGGAGCTTCGGGTTGAAGTCCCGGATGCCCAACCGGATCAAGGTGCTCTTCATCCGGTTGATGATTCGGGTTCGGGTGCCGACCAGGTGCTCGCGTTCGCGGTTCGGGCGCTTCGCATCCTCCTCCTCCAACGTCGGGACCGCTGCCATGCTGCAATGTTTCCGCTCCCCACGCAGCCAGCCCAGAAATGACCGCTTGAGCAGTGCGATATCCAGCCGATCAGTCTTCGCCCGCCGCTGCTCGCGGGAGACTGGAACGCTGGTCGGATGAATGACATACGCCTCGATCCCGCGACTGCGCAGCCAGCGTGCCAGCCAGAACCCGTCGCGGCCGGCTTCGAACGCGACGGCAAAGCGTCGGATGGTTTGGCCTGCTTTGACCGCTTCATCACGCCAGCGATGCAGCAACTTGAGCAGGGTCTGCGGGTCTGGACCGATTTTCTTCAGCGGGTC
>JASHVB010000081.1 GCA_030039695.1 Acetobacteraceae bacterium | reverse complement strand
CGCTTGTCCATGGGCAGCCCCACAGCCGCGACGGGTTCTGAATTGGAAGCAATCGCTGCCACCGTCGTCGGTGGCGCGAGATTGTTCGGAGGGCGGGGCACAATCCTCGGCTGCTTCATCGGGGCATTGCTGTTCACGACGCTCGGCAACGGCGCCAACCTGCTCGGCATAAACTCGTTCTGGCAGATGGTGATCGAAGGTCTGCTGATCGCGTTCGTTGTCTATTTCGACAACCTGCAGAAACGCCGGCAGGCCGGAATGAGCTGAGATCTACACCCGCACTGCCTGGCCTGTTCGCGCCGATTCGGTGGCTGCATCCGCGAGCACGAGCGCGCGCAGCCCATCCTCTCCATCCGGTCTCGCCACCATGCCAGTTCGCACGGCAGCGGCAAAGGCATCGAGCTCTGCCCGATATGCATCGGCATAACGTTCCAGAAAGAACGGCAGCGCCGGGTCGGTGTGGAAACCCGCGCCATCTGCATGCTCCACTGTCGTCGCCGCGACATTACCGGCGCGCAGCAAGCCTTTGCTACCGTGAAGCTCGATGCGCTGATCGTAGCCATAGGTGGCGCGCCGCGAATTGGAAATCTGGCACAGCCGGCCGCTCGCGGTTTTCAGCGTCGCCACGGCGGTGTCCACGTCGCCCGCCGCGCCGATTGCCGGATCAACCAGCGCCGATGCCGCAGCAAATACTTCGACTGGCTCCTCGCCGAGGAAATACCGCGCAAGGTCCAGGTCATGGATCATCATGTCGCGGAACAATCCGCCTGATGTGGCGATATAGCCGAGCGGCGGCGGCGACGGATCGCGGCTCATGATCGTCAACAGTTCCAGCGTGCCAATTTCCCCGGCGTCCAGACGCTGCTTCAGCGCACTGAAATGCCGGTCGAAACGGCGATTGAAACCGATCATCAGGGGAACACCCGATCGACGCACGGTCTCAAGGCAGATCCGGACACGATCGGCAGAAAGATCGATCGGTTTCTCGCAGAACACCGGCTTTCTCGCCGCGGCGCCTCGCTCGATGTAACCGGCGTGCGTGTCCGTAGGCGAGCAGATCATCACCGCGTCGGCGTCGAACGCGTCATCGAGGGCAATGACGGCGCTCGCCGTTGCCCGCGCCAAACGCTCGGCTGCCGCGCGGTCCGGATCGGCGACGCCGGCAAGCTGCGCTGCGCTATGCGCTGCGACATTGCGCGCATGAATCTGGCCGATCCGCCCGGCGCCAATAACAGCGATGTTGAGCGTGGCCATGGTCATTCCTCCCGCGGTTGCGGTTCGGCCCGCCGATGTTGTCGCGCCTTGCCTCGCGCGGCAACGGGCAAAGGCCCATGAGTACGATCCGGCTGAGCCTGGCGCAGGCGCTGGTTCGCTACCTCGCGGCCGAGCGCACGATCGTCGAAGGCGGCGAGACCACCTCGTTCCGTGGTATCTGGCCGATCTTTGGCCACAGCAATATAGCCGCGCTCGGCGAGGCGCTGCATGCCGCGCGCGATACTCGGCGGACCTTCCGTGCCCATAACGAGCAGGCGAGGGTACATGCCGCGATCGCGTATACGAAGACACTGCGGTGGCTCCGGATGACGGCCTGCACCACGTCGATTGGTCCGGGTGCAACGAACATGGTGACGGCCGTCGTGGTGGCGAAAACGAATAGAAGGTCCTGGTTCGCTCCCATTGCTGCCATTAATACCGGGACCTATCGGCCGGGGATTCCGGAAATTGCCGCCAGATCTGGAATTTGGGATCTGATAGCCGGTGGCGAATAGCGCCAAAGCCCGTCACGGCTCGCACTCCTCGCGGCGATAGGCCTCGGTCCAGGCTGGGTCGTTCTCGGCGAAGTGGCCCGCCATGGGCGATTGACGTCGCAGCGACGTGCGCGATCAAAATTCCACATTGATGGCGACGACGGCAAGCAGCTTCCAGAATTAATCACACGGTCCGGAATTATCGGCAACCGTCCCGGTCGTTTTCCTAATTTTGGAGTACGGTCATTAATGGCAGCACGACACCGGCTGCCAGCACGCACGCTCGTAATCGAGGCCGCTCATCAGCACGCGCACGCCTCATTTTCCCAGCCAAACACGTTCTCGGCGGGGACTTCACAGCCCTGAAACACGAGTTCGCAGGTGTCTGAGCCGCGCATGCCCAGCTTCTGCACGGTGGCGAGCCCGGTCACAATCAGGCACGCGGTGATGCCACGCGGACCCGCATCAGGCTCGGTCTTGGCGTAGCTCGCCGGGATATCGGCGTCCGGGCCGTTGGGATCCACATCTTGGAGCTGTTCACGAGGTCGCGCTCGGCGTGTCGCAGAGCACGGCTGCGCATGCTCAAAACGTCCCGGCCGGCCCGCGGTTCAGATATTGCGAGCGCACCGACATGCTCACCCACTGATCAACTTTGTCGGATATCGGCGCTTCTGCGCCTCCATGCCATTGCGACGGATCTGATTGACGCAGAGATTGGAGTGCACACCGTAGGAGAGGCCCACAGAAACCGAGGCCCGGGAGATGTCTTCGATTGCCACGACATTCTCGAGGTATCCCATACCTGCACCGCCCCGTTCCGGCTCGACCGTGATGCCGAGCAAACCGAGTGAGGCCGGGATGGCGGACATGACCGCATCATCGCGTATTCCGCCCGTCGGACCGAGCAATTCGGGGGGACGGGCGCGTTTTAGGCGCGACCAGAATATGGCTCACCTGACCATATTTTTGCCCGCGTGGCAGTCAAAGACAGGCTGCTGGAGGAGGAATGCCGTGAAACGTGAGTCGTTATTCCGCACCGTAGCTGCGCTGGCGCTGAGCGCGACGCTCGCGGTGCCCACCGCTTTTCCTGCGTCCGCCTATCCAGTCCATAGAGGTGGTCCGGCCTACAGAGGTGGTCCGAGAGGCGGCTGGCATGGCGGATACCATGGTGGATACCACGGCGGTGGGCCGGGTCCTGGCGCAGTGATCGGCGGCACCCTGTTGGGGCTTGGCGTCGGTGCGGCCATTGGTAGCGCCCTCGCGGCGCCGCCACCGGTCTATTATGCACCTCCACCTGGTGCGTACGCAGCGCCACCGCCGCCCGTATATTACGGCTATTAGCCGGAGGTCGATCCCCATGTATCCGAAACCAAGCCTCTCCATCCTGGCAGTGATGGCAATGCTGACGCTGCCCGCCGTCGCCTTCGCACAAGCCACGTCGCCGGCGCCCTCCGGGGCTCCGGCGCCGTCCGGGGCTCCGGCGCCTTCCGGGGCCAAAGCGCCGTCCGGGGCTGAGGCGCCGTCGGCGGGCGCTACCACGTCTGCCACGCCGCGGCAGCGTGGTCCGCGCGGCGTCGAGCAGCGGATCAATACCCTGCACAGTCAGCTGCAGATCACCCCGGCGCAGCAGCAGGTGTGGGATCAGTTCGCTCAGGTGATGCGCGACAACGCGAGTGCGATGCGCCAGGCATTTCAGCAGCGCAGGGCCCAGTTCGACACCATGACCGCGGCCGATAACATGCAATCTTACGCGCAGCTCGCGCAGGTGCACGCCGAGGACATGCAGAAGCTCTCAGCGGCGTTCCAAACGGTCTACAACGCGATGTCGGCCGAGCAGAAGCAGAATGCGGATGCGGTTTTCCGCGGGCGCCTGGCGGCCCGTTCGCACCGCAAGGCGGCCGCCAAGAAGCCCTGATCGCCACCCGGTTCGACTCGGTTCCAAGGCGGGATCGCCGGCGAAAAATCCCGCCGGGTCTTGCGGCTGTTGTGAGATGACGGGTCTCTCGGCACCGCCTGCACTGGTTTTCACGACGTCATGCGGCACGCGGCTGCCGCAATCCGGGCCATCATGCGATCGGCTGTGCGGCCGCGTCTTCAGCCGTCAAAGCGAAGTTGCAAATGCCAGGGTTCGGCCATTTCGTCCGGGGTTGCTGGACGGGGCGCAAGCATCTCGGGCACGCTGCTGGGCGCTGCGGAACGAAGCAAGACCGGTGCGCCACCAAATCGGCCGCTATCGTCTCTCAGCACCGCCTGCGGGAGCTTTTACGGTGATGTGCGCGACCCGCCTCGCGCCTCTAGCCATCGTCGCCGACACACGACCTACCATACGCGACAGGCATGCAGGACAAAGGCACATCGTTGCGCTTGTGCGGGGTACCGGAATGGCATTCGGCACCAGTTCACACCAGCATCCGCCGTTCAGATCGCAGGTCATTGGCGCCCCGCACTCGGGGCAGACGGCATCGAGTTTCATTGCCCCTGAGGCTAGCACCCGCCGAGCGGCTTGATGAAGCCCCATCTTGAGATCGGCTTGCCTTCGCTGCCAGGCCAGTCAGAGGCCCCGGTCATTCCTCCAAACTCGTGTACAGCCCACGATCGGGCGAGCAATTCGCGCCTTCGATCAATAGTCTTCCTGACCCCTCGAGAATCTCTGCGGTTTGGCCAGCCCGCTGCACGCATGAAACATCTCTTCTCCAGTTCGGGCGGACCTGATCAAAACTGGCAAGCTTTCAATTGTTGCAGCTTTTTACGACATGCAAACGGCGAGGTGACACTGCTTAGCGGAACCGCCGGCGAAACACGGGAACGGTTCGGCTGCATCAAACATCATGTAAGGTCCGAAGGGCCGTTTGAGATGCGCAAGAGGTCGACGACATGATCGACGCGCTCCTGTCCATGGTGGTGGGGGGTCTGCGAAACCCCCACGCCGAACCACCGCGCCAAACGAGCATCGGTGCGGCCTGAATGAAAAAACGGCGCCGGATGATCGCACCCGAATTCCTCTTCAGGATCGTCGTGCTGACCTTGGAGCCGGTGCAGAGGGTGGCAGCTGAACGCCAGGTGTAAGACTGCGGTCCAGCTGTTTCCCTATTCTGCCACGCTGATGTGTGACTGACTCCGTCTCAGATCGCGCGCCCCCGGCACGGATCCGAGCGGGCCCAATTCGGGCACTGGCTCCGAATTAGAACGGTACGGCGACAACCGTTGTTTCGACACCGACGCCGCAACAACACCGGGAACCAGAAAACTCAAACCAATGAAGCGGAGGAACATCTGCGCCGTCACACCAGACACGACAAGGCTGCGCGGCTGTCGAGCATCTGCGGTGTAGGCCACCAATAGAACCGCACCTGGGTCGGAACTTGCCAGACCCAACAGAATGCCGAGCCCGAATACGGGGCGCGGGTTCATCGAGTCGCACCCGCATCCTCGCTTGCCCGTTTCGCGAATCACTCGCGAATGGCAAGCACGGCCCCGCGCCGGACACCGAATGTCAGAGGCGTGATGGTGGTCTCCATCATCGGCCACACCGGCAAACCCATCACCCCTTCATCGGATTGCTGCGCCGTGTCGGCATTGACGATCAGATCAAGGGCCACGGCGCCGGAAACCCCACCGATCAATCGGCGTGAGGTGCGGCAACGGTGGCCGTGCGACAGGCACATCCTCCGCGGCCGCGTTGGCCGCACCCAAAATCCTGGATTAACGGCAATGGCAATCTTTGCCCCACTCGGTCCGCTGCGAGCTAGGCCTTCATGCCATCGGCATTGTGGACACGCCTTCGGCCGTCAAAGCGAAGCGGCAATGCCAGGGTTTCAGCCATGTCTTTCGGGGCGGCCAGACGGAGCGGAGGCATCGCGGGCGGGCACGCCCGGATCCCCCTGAGATCACCCTGGAACCAAGCAAGAACGGAGTTTCGCCGCATTCCTGGTCGAAATCCGCTGCGACGGTCCTGCGGTTCTCCGCCCAACATCATGACGGGGATTGTCGCTAGGCAATAATATTTGGCTGGCTATAACAGCAGGATGTTGCAATGATCGTTAAATGTCGCGGCGTCGCGCGGTCGGGGGTGCAGTCGTCGCATAAGTCGCCGCCGCGAAGGTGGATCAGGCGGGGGCGGCACGGTTCAATCAAAAAACACGTACGCGGTCCGCCTGTTGTGGAGAGGACTTATGAGCCTTCTCGACGCGCGTGCCGATCTCATCGGCTTGATCTACGAGGCGGCCGTGGACCGGCATACGTGGCCGCTCGTGGCAGATCGCCTGGCCGACCTCACGAAGGGTGTCATATGCCAGATCGGAACCTACGAAGCCGCAAGCGGCACGGCGCTGAACATTGCTCCGCGCGTGTCGCCTGAAGCGTCGCGCAGCTACGCGGAATACTGGGTGCACCGCAACCCGCTCGTCGAGGTCGGACTGCGCAGGCCGGTCGGAGAGGTCCTCTCGATTCACGATCTCATGCCAAGACACAAACTGGCACTGACGGCGTTCTATAACGAGTTTCTTGCGCCGCTGGGATTGCAACAAAAGCTTGGTGCGTCGCTGTTGAACGATTCCTCAGGGTGGGCCGCCTTCGGGGTCTGGCGGCCCGACGGACATGGTGCATTCAACCATTCCGATGCAAAGCTGCTGGTCGGGCTGGTCCCACACCTGCAACGCGCGCTGCAACTCAACCTGCGGCTCGCCGAGGTGGAAATGACTCGGGCTGCGTCTTCGGAATTGCTCGAGCGGCTTCGGCTGGCGGTCGCACTGGTTGATGCCGCCTGCCGCGTATTGTTCGCCAACCGGGCTGGCGAGGCGATCCTGACCGAACAGTGCGGTCTACAGCTGCGCGCCTCCGGCGTGTTGCACGCGGAGCGCTACGCCGAGACCACGGCCTTGCACAAACTCGTCGTCGAGGCCGCAAATCGTATCGCCGATAATGATAAGGGGGCTGGTGGGCGGCTGCTTATCTCGCGCGGCGACAGACGCCCGCCACTGACAGTACTCGTCATTCCACTGCGTGCCGACATCGATTGGGTGGTGCCGCGCCGTCCGGCAGCGATGTTGTTTATCACCGACCCGGAGCAATCCGCCACCCCCACGGCCGCCAGCCTCCGGTGGTGTTTTGGCCTGACGCGAATGGAAGCAGCCGTCGCGCAGCAGGTGCTGAAGGGCGATGGCGTCAAGGGGGCCGCGTTGCGCCTGCGGGTATCTCCTAGCACCATTCGAACGCACTTGGACGCGGTGTTCCAAAAGACCGGAACACGGCGGCAGGTCGAACTGGTGCGCACACTGCTGCAGATCACCGGGACGGTCCGCGACGGGTAGACTATTCGCGGACCGTGAAAGGTCACTCGCCTCCTCCTCCAAATGAAGGAGGAAAGGCTGCGAGCGGACCTGTTAATCTCTCCAGCCGATCGGTCCGGACCTGGGGTCCGGCGCATGGGTCAACCAGCTGCGCCGGCCAGCCGCAGCGTCTTGCAAGACGGGCCGCATGGCCATGCGTCGATGTATCGCGATGAGTTTCTTGGAGAGAAGCCTCATGCCCAATAAAGCTAGCGTCAATTCGACAAAGCCGCACGCATTTTTTCCTTCTCCGAGGGAATTCGATTCTCTCATGGCTAATCGCGAGAAACTCGCTCATTTTGGCTATCCAAGGAGGCCTGACCGCGAGGCGCCCAACGGTTTGAAGTGCCCGGCAGTCAGGAGAGGATTCCTGGGTTGGCGAAGTATTGCCGCCTGATCCTTGAACTACCATCCACGTCTGGTCATTGCTTCGGAACATCATGGGAGGCCAAAATGCAAGAAATGCGTGGCGGATGCCTATGCGGACAAGTTCGCTATTCGGCGATAGCCGAACCAGCGCTTGTGGCAGTATGCCATTGCAAAAACTGTCAAAAGCAGTCTGGAACGG
>JASHVB010000719.1 GCA_030039695.1 Acetobacteraceae bacterium | reverse complement strand
GTCGACCGTTCTAGACTGGCGTTTACCCGAATGCCGCCCGCCTCAATACTCATCGTGGCGCCGAACCCAGCTCATCGTGCCTTCGCCCTCGTTGCGGCCCTTGGGAGCGAGATCGAGCCAGTTAAGAGCGCCCATCAAGAGCTCGACGCCGCGGCGGTAGGTCGAATAAGTGTGGAAGATGACGCCGTCGTCATCCTGCACGAAGATGCTCGTGCCGAACATATCCTGGCTTTCCCGAATCACCTCGCCGTAATTGTAGATTGCGCGGCCGGCGGCCATGTCCTCTGGCGTGAACGAGACGCCGAAATCGAAATTGAAGTCGCTGCCGTACGAGGAGACCCAGGGGAATCTCCAGCCCATGCGGCGCCTGACTTCCTCGATCCGCTGAAGCGGAACGCGCGAGACCGCGGCAAACGACAGGTCCGCGTGCTCGAAATGCTGGCGCGCCGCGTCGACGTGATCGGCGACGAACGAGCACCCGCGGCACACATGGTCCGAGCCCGGGGTTAGCATGAAATTATAGATGGCGAGTTGGCTGCGGCCACGGAACAAATCACCGAGCGTGCATGCGCCCTCGGGCCCTTCAAAGATATAGGGCTTGTCGATCCTGGCCCAGGGCAACTGCCGACGCTCCGCACGGAGCGCGTCGAGTGCGCGGGTCATAGCGCGCTCCTTGGGCAGCAGCGCCTTGCGAGCGACGAGCCACTCTTCGCGCGAAACAATGGCATGTTGCATGCTCGGTCTCCTTTGGTTTGGCGCGGTTTTCGGCCGGTGCAGGACCGATTGCGATGTACGGCAAGGCGGCTTCGGGTGGGAGTGACAAGTGTGGCGGGATTTCGGTGGCCTCGCGGATCGCGGCGGCGGCCTTGGTGCCGCGAGCGGCGACCAGGCGGGCTGCTCTGGCCGTGAAGTCTGTGCCGACCGTTCGGACTCTGATTTTTTCTGCCACGGAGGACGGACGGACGGCCACGGTGCGCTAACGTTCTGTCGAGGCCGTCATCGTGCGATGTTTGACAAGACAATGCTGAACGACATCACGTCGCGAGAGTGGTGACGTCCGGCGAGCGCATCGCCGCTACGACGGCCGCACGCGCGTGCGCAGCATCAGCGAGTGGCAGGCCTGTTCAGTCATCGAGACTGACCGCAGTGTGGTGCGCCACCGGCACCCCACGGGACGACGGGGCGGCCGCGCTGGACGATCTAGCACTGCGGGCATCGTGATGATCTAGATCAATGATCAGCGCCGGACGCTATGCGGGACTTGCGATCGCGGGACCACGGGCGTACGGCGCGTTGACGGCCCCGCTGCCGTGACACGCTCTCAATCCCCCGAACAGGAGGAATTACGTCATGTCCAAGACGATGCGCGCCGCCGTTGTCCCCCAACTCGGGGCCGCCCTGGAATGCCGCGAGGTGCCAGTGCCGGAACCCAAGGCGGGCGAAATTCAGGTGAAAGTGATTGCCTCCGGTGTCTGCCATACTGACCTGCATGCAGCCGAAGGCGACTGGCCGGTGAAGCCTGCCCCACCGTTCATTCCAGGGCATGAAGGCGTCGGCTTCGTCTCTGCTGTCGGCAGCGGTGTGAAGCGTGTGAAGGAAGGCGACCGCGTCGGCGTGCCATGGCTCTACACCGCCTGCGGCCACTGCGAGCATTGCCTGGCCGGGTGGGAGACGCTGTGCGAGCAGCAGCAGAACACCGGCTATTCGGTGAACGGCGGTTTCGCCGATTACCTCATCGCCGATCCGAATTTCGTCGGGCACCTGCCGGACAATATCGGCTTCGTCGAGGTCGCGCCGGTGCTGTGCGCGGGCGTGACGGTTTATAAGGGCCTGAAAGTGACCGACGCGAAGCCGGGCGATTGGGTGGTGATCTCCGGCGTCGGCGGGCTCGGTCATATGGCGGTGCAATACGCCAAGGCAATGGGCTTCAACGTCGGCGCGGTGGATATCGCCGACGACAAGCTGGACCTGGCGCGCCGGTTGGGCGCTGCCGTCACGGTCAACGCCCGCAATGCGGACCCGGCCGCGTTCATGAAAAAGGAAATCGGCGGCGCGCACGGCGTGCTGGTGACGGCGGTGTCGCCAGAGGCGTTCGAGCAAGGGCTGGGCATGCTGCGCCGCGGCGGCACGTTGTCGCTGAACGGCCTACCGCCCGGCAGCTTTCCGTTGCCAATCTTCGATATGGTGCTGAACGGAACCACGGTGCGCGGTTCGATTGTCGGCACACGGCTGGATCTACAGGAGGCGCTGCAATTCGCCGGCGAGGGAAAGGTGAAAGCGACGGTGTCGACCGAGCGGCTGGAGAACATCAACGCTGTGTTCGATCGCCTACGCCGCAACGAGATCGAAGGTCGGGTGGTGTTGGATATGGCGGCCTGAATGCGCGGCGGGGCTGCGTCCCCCGCCCACCCGAGCGAGACGCTTCCTGGCTTCCGGACCGAAGGCACGTCCTGCCCGAGGCGTCGCGCGCGCATAAGCTGTGACCATGCCGTTTTCCGCCTCGCATGGGTGTACGGGCTCGCGATGCCGCGAATCTCGAAACTATCGAGCGCCGTCGTGTGGGGCGGATTCGGGCTGGTTCCATAGGGATTGCACGACCGGGACTGATCCGATGACACGAAACCTCGCGGCCACTCGCGGCGCAACCAAGAGGCGGCGTCCGCTTAAACACCCGCCTGGGCCATGCAGCGAAGAAGTGGTTCCGGCAAACCAGCTACGGGCGGTTACAATGAGGGTGTGCTGCGGGCTTGAGGCGGCTTCAGCGGATGAGTTTTATGCGTCGCCCGCGACAAACGTCGGCCCGCCAACCGCTGGTAGTCTCGAATGTCGACGCGATGTTGCATCAGCCGCAGGCTGACGCGAGAGGACGCGCAATGACATCCTTGGTGCCGCAGCCCCGACGCGGCGCGGTGGGCGGTCGCGACTCGCCGACCGCGTGAGGACCATGCCGGCTGCGGCCGTTACCTGGCTTAGCGAAGTCTCGGAACGAGGACGGTCGTCAGACCCCGATCGCCGCCTTCACTTTCGCCGCGGTCAGCGGCAGGTCGCGCAACCGCGTGCCGACCGCGTGGCGCAGCGCATTGGCAATGGCCGCCGCGGTCGGGCCCTGGCCAGCCTCTCCGGTACCCAGGAACGGCTGGCCCGGCCGGTCGATCACGTGCACCGCCACACTCTCTGGCAGCGCGGGGAAGCGCAGGATCGGATAGCTGCTCCAGTCTGTGCTGGTGACGCGGCGGCGGTCGAACCGCGCCTCTTCGAACAACGTCCAGCTTGCTGACTGTACGATCGCGCCCTCGATCTGGTTGCGGATACCATCCGGGTTTACCGCCTGGCCACTGTCCACTGCCGCGACGACGCGACCCAGCCGCACCGCTCCGGTCTCACGCTCAACCTGGAGATCGAGAGCCACCGCGCAGTAGGCACCCAGGTTCTTGTAGCGGGCAAAGGCGAATCCCCGGCCCATACCCGTTCTCTGAGGCTGGCTCCAACCAAACGCATCAGCCGTTTGCTGCACCACATCGCGGGCGCGCTGATCCCGTAAATGGCGCAGCCGGAACGCGATCGGGTCGATACCGGCGGCCTCGGCCAGCTCGTCCATGCAACTCTCGATGGCGAACACGTTCAGGTAGGCGCCCAGGCTGCGCATTGCCGAGACGCGCAGCGGCATCTCCGGCACGAAATGGTAAATCACGTGCGCGTTGCTGAAGGCGTAGATCGGATTGCTGTTGCGATCTCCGCCGCCCTCCGGCATGGGGATGGGAGCTGGCGGCGGCACTGGACGCGGATCTGGGAGCGCTGCGTTCTGGATCAGCAGGCCGGCGACGTTCGGACGGCGGTTGTGCGTGTTGCTCCACACATCGTAGTGCCAGTCCACCACGTTGCCCTGGGCGTCTAGCGCCGCCCGTACCTCCGCCAGCATGACCGGGCCAAGCGGCTCGTCGCCATGCTCCTGCTCGCGCATCCATTGCACGCGGATGGGCCGGCCCGGAAGCAGCGAGGCGAGCAGCGCAGCATCCGCTCCGGCATCATCGGCACCATTGTGGCCGTAGCACCCGGAACCCTGTACCTGGACACAGCGCACCTTGTCCTGCGGCATACTGAGCAGGTCGGCAATCGCCGCGCGCAGCGGAAAGACGCCCTGCGTGTGCGTCCACACCGTCAGTATGCCATCCTGAAACTGTGCTACGGCGCAAGACGGCCCGATCGCGCCATGGATCAGATAGGGCTTGGAGTAGCGCGCCGAGACCTGCTTCACCGCCGGCGCGGCAGCGGCAGTGTCGTCCATCACCAGGATGTCGCGTGCCGGCAGCCTCTGCAGCAAATCCAAAATCTGCGCCTGCCCCGGCAGGTCGGCGCTCTCATGCCATTTCGCCGCAGTCGCCAGCGCGCGCAACGCCTTCACGGCCTGCCATTCCTGGTGGGCGACCACCGCGACGTAGGAGCCGCGCCGCACCACCCGAACCACCCCGGGCATGCGCTCCACGGCGGCGCTATCCAGATCCTGCAGCAGGGCTCCGGCACTTGGCTGGCGCAGCACCCTGGCATGCAACATGCCGGGCAGTCGAATGTCCTGCACGAAAGCCGGCCCACCGGTCACCTTGGCGGGGATGTCGACCCGCGGCATCGAAGTGCCAACCAACCGGTAGTTCGACGGGGGCTTGAGTTTTGCCCCCGGCTGCGCCGGCACGTGCAGCGATAACTGCGCCGCGAGCGTGCCATAAGTGACGCCGCGACCGTCCGGCGCGAGTACCTTGCCGTCCTGCACCGTCAGTACGTTCGGGGGCACGCGAAGTTGGGTCGCGGCTTGCTGCAGTAACAGGCTGCGGACCTGCGCCGCCACTGCGCGGATGCTGCTGCCGCTGTCCTGCATCGAGTGGCTGCCGGCGGTGAACCCTTCATTCGGCGTGCGGGCGGTGTCAGCGGTCACCAGGTTGATACGGTTCGGCGCAACATCCAGCTCCTCGGCTGCCAGTTGGATCAACGCGGTGCTGATGCCCTGACCGAGTTCCGCCTTGCCGGTGCATACGGTGACCACGCCATCTCCACCGACGCGCATCCAGGCATCGAGCAATGGATCGCGCTTCAGGCTCGCCGGAAGGCCGCCGTTCTCTTGTGCCCGGCTGCCGGGCAGCAAAGTGAACCACACGACAAGTGCACCGGTCCCGCTCAGCACCTGGCGACGGGAGAGGCCGATCATTGTTGCGCCTCCTGCTCCGGCCGCGTCTCGCGCCTCGCACTGCGCAGCAGTTCGGCGGCGCGGTGCACGGCCCGCAGAATCCGCAACTGAGTGCCACAGCGGCAGAGATTCGGCTGCATGGCGGTGCGAATCTCCGCGTCGGTCGGCGTGGGGTGGTGCTCAAGCAGCGCTTGCGCCCGCATCGCCATGCCGGCGGTACAGTAGCCGCATTGCGCTGCCTGCGCCTCTATGAAGGCACGTTGCACCGGTCCGGGACGCTCCGGCGTGCCGAGCCCCTCGACAGTCGTGATACGGCGGTCAGACAGCAGGGCGATGGGCGTCAGGCAGGAGAATACGGCCGCGCCATCCACCAACACGGTGCAGGCGCCGCACTGGCCCAAACCGCAGCCAAATTTCGCCCCGTTCAGTTCCAATTCGTTGCGCAATACATACAGCAGCGGCGTATCGATTTCCGCTTGCACCTGATGCGGCTTGCTATTCACGATCAGCGTGATCATGAGTCATCTCCGTGCCGTCGAATTCGGCGGATGTCATCGTCCAGATGTGGCCAGGGGGGCTGGTCGGTGAAGCGGGCGCGCAGGTAGGCAAGCAGGTCCGCGAGCTGGCGGTCGGTCAGCACGGCGTCGAAGCCGGGCATGTAGGGCTGCGGCGCCCCCTCCCTCCACGGCAGCCCGTCCAGCACGATGCGGATGACGTTGCGTGGCGTGACTTCATGCACCGGGCTGGGTTCGCTGATCGCTGGATTGCCAGCCCGGGTCATTGGTGCGTTGGTCGCATGGCAGGCGGCGCATGCGCCGGCAAAAATGATCGCGCCCGGCATGGAGGCGGTCGCAGCCCCGCGATCCACCGCTGCCGGCGGCCTGCCTGCATGCATGGTGCTGTGGATATAGGCGGCCATCGCATGCACGTCCTGGTCCGAGAGCCTTGCCACGTTCTCCGAGACCGCGCGCATCGGGCCGGCGGGCGTGCCGTGTTCGGCAGCGACGCCGCCGCGCAAATAGACGGCGAGTTCGTCGGCACTCCAACGCATTGCCGCAGGGGAGCGGCTATCGAGTGGCGGCGCGTACCAGCCCTCGGCTTGGCCGCCGTCCAGCGCACGCCCGCTGCTTTCGGCTCCGAACGCGTTGCGGGGCGTGTGACAGGCACCACAATGTCCGAGTGCCTGCACAAGATAGGCGCCGCGGTTCCAGTCGGCGGATTCGTTGGAAACGGCGGGAACCGGGCCCGTACGCAGGAACAGCCAGTTCCAGCCGGCGAGCAGGATACGGTGGTCGAACGGGAAGCGCAGACGAGTGGCGGGCGCGACGGCGTGCACCGGCGCGCGTGTCATAAGAAAGGCGTAGAGCGCTCGCAGATCGTCGTCGGTGGCATGGGTGAAATGATCGTACGGGAACGCCGGGTAGAGATGGCGGCCAGCGCGATCGATGCCCTGCCGCATCGCGCGACGAAACGCGGCTGCAGACCAGGTACCGATCCCGGTGTCACGATCCGGAGTGATGTTGGTGGCGTAAATTGTACCGAACGGCGTTGCCACCGGGACGCCACCGGCGAAGGGATGCTCAGGGTTGGCGGTATGACAGGTGGTGCAGTCGCCCAAGGCGGCGAGCTCTGCTCCCCGGCGGATCAGAGTCGGGTCTAACGCAAGGTTGCCGGGCGGCATCGGCGGGATGGCGCCAGGTGAGGCGGCCACTGCGCCGAGAACGACAGCAGCGATGAGCACCCCACCCAAGGCGAGAGCTGCGCGGGCTCGGCGTCGGCGAGCTGGCATGGCCGAAAGCTAGCGACCCTGCATCGGCCGAGCCACTCGCAAGCGCGTGCGTGGAGCCGTGGCGCTCGACCATGCGGAATGTCTGGGGGCGGGGTCGGTCGACAGGCCGACCCCAGACGGACTTTGGGTGACAACCGGCCGGGTCGCAGGTGCGGCCTGAATGCCGACCCCGCCTGCCAATCCGACCGTGACAACCTCACCGCGGTGGCGTTGAAATGACCGCGTTGGAGAGGTGAGGTCCGCAATGCCGCAAGGCATGGTATCCGCAGCGCAACCCGAAGCTGCCGAGGCTGGCGTCGACATCCTGCGCGCCGGCGGCAATGTGGTGGATGCCGCGGTCGGCGCGGCGTTGGTGCAGACGGCAGTTGATCCGCAGATGTGCGGTATCGCCGGCATGGGCTGCATGCACGTCTATCTGCCGTCGCACGGCGTGCACACGACCGTCGACTTCCACGGCCGCGCGCCGGCCGCGGTGCGGGCCGAGATGTGGCAAGATCTAATCATCCGCGAGGCC
>JASHVB010000718.1 GCA_030039695.1 Acetobacteraceae bacterium | reverse complement strand
GACATGACATCGAGCGACGCCAGTTCCTCGGCGACATGCAGCGGCGAGTGCAACGGCAACAGCACCACTCCGGGACACAGGCGTAACTTCGGCGCGACGAGCGCGACTTGCGCCAGGTAGGGAATCTGCTGGATGTACTGGAACGGGTGCGAGCTGTAGTGCGAGC
This sequence comes from Acetobacteraceae bacterium, assembly GCA_030039695.1. Next base: position 4,409 of record JASHVB010000718.1, on the reverse strand, counting down.
CTTTGGCCACAAGGTCGTAGCCGAGTTCTTCCGCACGCTTTGCGGTGTCGAGGTCCTCCCGGTGGCGCAGCCGCATGTCGTCACCTTCCGGGTACTGGCCGCGGATGATCAGTCCAAACTTCATGATTTCCTCCCGGACGCCAACGCAGGACCTTAAGGCATCTCCGTGCAGCCTGTCATCGCGAGAAACGCAGCGAGGGAACGATCTCGTGGCGGCGAATCGCCTGTTCGCTGGGTTCCTCGCAACGACGATCGGATGCGAAGCAGTCACTCGACGTCGGTCGAGACCCTATCCGCACAGCGCCGCAAGCCGGACCGAGATACCGACCCCGGCCAACACGACCACGGTTCTGCCGCCGGCGATCGATTCGAACGTCCAGACGGCGCGCTGCCGACTACAGGCGTGCACAACCTGTCCGTCTCGGACACCGTAGCGCGATGCTATCTCGGTTGCGATTGGCCTGCCACGACCGCTTTCTTCGCCTCGGCGACCGCCTGCCGCAGATCCGACGAATCCACCGCGCCTTGGATCATAGTGTCGCCGATCACCATCGCCGGCGTGCCATCGATTCCCAATTGGTGCGCCAGGCTCAGATTGTCGGCAATGCGCTGCTTCACTTCGGCCGAATCCATGCCGCGCGACAGCTGCTCCCAGTTCAGCCCAAGTTTGTCCGCCACCGCGTGGATCATCTCAAGCGTCGTACCCGGCGGCAGTTGCATCACTGCTCTACGCATGTTTTCGTACGCGCCCTGGCGCTGTGCCGCGAGCAACGCCTTGGACCCCAGCACGCTGGCCGGCCCGAGAATCGGCAGGTCCTTGTAGACCAGCCGCACGTCGGAATGCGTCGCAACGAAGTTTTCCAGCATCGGTTCCATCGCGCGGCAATACGGGCAGCGCGTGTCGAAGAATTCGACGATGGTCACGTCAGCCTTCGGGTTGCCAACGAACGCATCGGCCGGCGTCACCAGCTTGTCGCGCACGGCATCGATCGCGGCGCGGGTCTCGTCCGCCTGCATGGCGGCCAGCGCATCGTGCAGAATGCTCGGGTCCTGCTTCAGCGCCTGGCGCACGATCGCGACGATTTCCGCGCGCTGGGCAGGGGTGAACTCGCTGGCCGACGCCGGCACAGGCGGCAGGGTGCCAACCACGACCAGCAAGAGGGTGCCCAGACGGAGCAGTCTCTTCATAAATAGGCCTTTCTTCTCTGCAGGAATGGTCGGGACCGCGGCCGCGGTCGCCGGGATTGGAACATCTGGTTGCCGGTGCTGGCGAAGCCGGTTATGGCACGGACCCTCACCAGGAGAATGCGGCTTTTCCTTGCGCCACCCCGGGCCAGGCGAAGCCCACAGCGGATGGCAGGGAGACGGCACGGATGGCGACACGAACGGCGAGGGCGCGACGGATCATGCGCCCGATCCTAACGGGTTCGCGCGCCGTCGTCCCGTTGGCCGTCGCGCTGTTGGTCGCCTCCTGCGGCACCGTCTCCAATCTCGGCAACAGCGTGTTCGGCTCTTCCACCCCGCCAGTGGGGCAGCCAGGCCATGTCGCGGGCTTTCTGGGCGGTGTGGTGGCCGATGAGCCGCGCGCGGCGCTGGTCGGGCGTGAGGTGCTGTCCGAGGGCGGCACCGCCGCCGATGCGGCGGTCGCGGTCGGCTTCACCCTGGCGGTTACGCTGCCCTCGCGCGCCGGTCTCGGCGGCGGGGGCGCCTGCCTCGCCTATTCGCCGGAAACGGATACGGTCAACGGTGGCGTGCCTGAGGCGATCATGTTTACCCCGACCGCCCCGGCCAACCCGGGGCCGAATGCCGACCGCCCCGCCGCACCGCCGATGTACGCCCGGGGTCTCTACCTGCTGCATGCACGCTACGGCCGCCAGCCGTTCGACAGCCTGACCGCCACAGCCGAGCGCTATGCGCAACTGGGCGTGCCAACATCGCGCGCGCTGGCCAATGACCTTGCCGTCGTCGCTGGTCCCCTGTTCGACGATCCGGCGGCCCGTGCCGTGTTCAGCCGCAACGGGACGCCGTTGAAGGAGGGGCAGACCCTGCTGCAGCCGGCGCTTGGTGCGACGCTCGCGCAGCTTCGTGTCGCAGGTGTGGGCGATCTCTATCAGGGCCGGCTTGCGCGCGAGTTGGCAATGCAGTCGCCGCTGGTAGGCGGACCGCTGACGCTGGATCAACTGTACAGGGCCCTGCCGCAGATTGCCGCACCGCTGATCACGCGCGCCGGCGCCGATCAGGCGGCGTTTCTACCCCCACCTGCGGATGGCGGGCTGGCCGCCCTCGCAGCTTTCACCGACCTGCACGAGCATCCGAACGACGCTGCGGGCGCCACCGCGCGCGCCCTTGCCGTGGCAGCGCGCTGGCGTGCGGGCGGCATCACGCCGCAACAGGTACTGGAAGCGCCCTCGTTGCCGGCGGCCGCACTGCCTCAGCTGCCCGCATCCACCACCTTTGGCACGCTCGACCAGTATGGCAACGCGGTGATCTGCGCGGTCAGCATGGGCAACTTGTTCGGGACCGGCCGGATCGTGCCCGGCTTGGGGTTTTTGCTCGCCCCCTCGCCGGCGTCGGTCCCGCCTCCGCTGTACTCCGCGGCGCTGGTCTGGAACGAGCACATCCATGAGTTCCATGCCGTGGTAGGCGGCTCGGGCCAGGCCGGCGCACCGACTGCGGTCGCGGTCGCCCTGGAGAACGTGCTGAGGACTGGTCATCCCATGGCCGCGCTGGTGCCCGACCCGGGTCGTGCCAACGTCATCGAGTGCTTCGGCTACCTCCCCGGTGACAAGAACTCCTGCCTCTGGGCGGCCGATCCGCGCGGCGATGGCATCGCGATTGGCGGGGACTGATGGCGTTGAAAGTCGGCAAGGGCGCTTCGGCGCCGCCGTTCATTGTTATGGATATCATTGCGGCCGCGAATGCGCGGGCGGCCACGCTGCCGCGTGGCGCACCGCATGTCATCCGCATGGAGGTGGGTCAGCCGGGCACCGGTGCTCCCGCAGGCGCGTTGGAAACCGCGATACGTGCGCTGCGCTCCGGCGACGCGCTCGGCTACACCGAGGCGTTCGGTCGCCGCTCGTTGCGCGAGCGGATAGCGGCACATGTACGGCAGTGGTACGGGCTGGACGTGCCCGTGGCGCGCATCGCGGTGACGGTGGGCGCCTCGGGCGCGTTTCCGCTGGCGTTCTTGGCGGCGTTCGATCCGGGCGACCACATCGCGTTGGTGTCGCCGTACTATCCACCCTACGTGAACATTCTCACCGCGCTGGGGATGGTGCCCGTTGTGGTGGAAGCCGGGGCCGCGACCCGGTTCCAACCGAACGTGGCGATGCTTGAGCGACTGGATCCATTGCCGGACGGACTGATTGTCGCCAGCCCCAGCAATCCGGCCGGCACGATGCTGCATGTGGAGGAGCTGGCGGCGATCGCGCGCTGGTGCGACGCGAATGGCGTACGGCTGATCAGCGACGAAATATATCACGGGCTGCATTATGAGAGCGCCATCGCGACAGCGGCGGCGTTCAGCCAAAGCGCAGTGGTGGTGAACAGTTTTTCGAAGTATTTCTCGATGACAGGATGGCGGGTGGGGTGGCTGGTGCTGCCCGACGACCTCGTCCGACCAGTCGAGTGCCTGGCCCAGAATCTGTTTATTTCAGCGCCGCATATATCGCAGATTGCGGCGGAGGCGGCGTTTGAGTGCGATGCGGAGCTGCAGGCGAACGTGGCGCGGTACCGACGCTCGCGCGACCACTTGTTGCGGACGCTGCCGCAGGCCGGATTTGCGCGGTTGTCTCCCGCTGAGGGGGCTTTCTATCTGTTCGCTGACATTGCCGAGCGGTCGAATGACAGTGTGGCGTTCTGCGCCCGGATGCTGGCGGAAGCGGGCGTGGCCGTGACACCGGGCGTGGATTTCGACCGGGCGCGCGGCGGGGGGTTCGTTCGGTTTTCCTACTGCGGGCTGGAGCAGGACATGCAGGATGCGGCGGACAGACTCAGGCGGTGGAGCTAAGGTCGCGGGCGAGCTGCGCCCCGTTCGCATCGACGGTCTGCGGCAACGAGGCAGGCATGCTTGCGGACCCGGCCTCAAATCACTCGACCTGGTCGAGCGCAACGGTCTCAGGGCTGTGACCGGAGCCGCCGCGATGCGAAGGCGTATGGCTCCACGCCGGCAAATGCAGCCAAGGCTGATCGACAGATCGGCCCTCAGCCACGGCGCGCTTGCCCAATGACGCCGTTGACGCTCTGCCACCGCCCGTCTTCTATTCCAGCGTCCAAGAGATGCACGGAATGGCAGCCCTTCTCGAGGTCGAAGGTCTCGTCAAGAGCTTCGGTCCGGTCGACGTCCTGCACGGCGTTGACCTGACGCTGCAAGCCGGGGAGGTCCTTGCCCTGGTCGGCGACAACGGCGC
>JASHVB010000717.1 GCA_030039695.1 Acetobacteraceae bacterium | reverse complement strand
GTGAATCCTGACAGTGGCCATCGCATCCTCCATCTTCTTGCATCTCGCTAGGACGACTCGGCTGGGGTGCGGGTTTGCATAGGACAAGCCGTGAAATCGACATTCCCGAGATTCCGCCAGATTCAGTGCAACTTTACGTTGGTTATGCCTCAAACGCAACAGGATCGATAGGCGGCCGTCGGCCTACATGAAAGGGTGAGAATTTCCTGGTAGACCTCCGGTGCCACAGTAAACTTGACGGATCTGCTGTCGATCCATCTCACTATACGTTGTGGCGCAAGCGCCGCGCCGGCGCGGCGCAGTTCCTCATCCAACGAAGCGAGCGGCAGTTGCCGGCGCTGCGCGAGTTCAAGACAAACGGAGTCGTACTCGGTCAACCCGGACGGTCAGCGAGAAACCGCGTCGCTGTCACATTGGGGTGCCGACCGAAACTGGCAGGTGGCTGATGGCGGAACGTGCGTGAAGCCGAAGATGGATGCCACCGAGATGCTTATCTCGGACCTGGCGGCTGGTTACTACGCCAGCATCGATCTCGATGGGAAAACCGATATGGATGGCGTCGCACAGATCAAGGCGCATCTGGCCGTCATGCGGAACTGGAAGGTCATCCACCCTGTGGCCTTCTATACCGGTACCGCAGCCGCAGCGTGAGTCCCCACAACTTTGCATGCTCCCAGCGTCCCCGTTGTTGTCGTCACGGTCTGGTACGACTGACGACGCGGTCTCGCGCCCCAAGAGGCGGATGAGCGACGGCTCACGGCGCGCGTATCGGCCTACTGCCCTTGCGCGATCCCGATAAGGAGGCGCCGCCCGGCAAAGATCGCTTCCACCTCGACGCGCGCCCCGCGTGTGCACCGAATGAAGTCGAGCACGTCGGCATGCAAGCTGCCTGACGCCTGAGTCTCGGCGATCGGTCCGGCGAGCTGGGTCGTGTGTGGATGCTGGTGAGTGACGGCTGGCGTCAAACGCTGCCGCTTCTGGTGCGGTGGTCACGCGCGGAGCTGGGACACAGTTTATGACTAGGGCTGCGCCGCGGCGTGCTTCTCGCGCGCGCATGGGAGTCGGATGAGCATAGCGAAGTCCCGCCCGTATGGGCAGGGCCTTCTGTTGATTCTGGGATCAGCAGCCGTTGCGGCGGGGGAATCAGTCTGTTTGCACAGCGCTGTTCGCAGCAGGCTACGATGGCCAGGTAGATGACCGACGGCTTGAAAGATATGAATCGATCAGGACGGTGAGTTCGTGCTCGAACGTGGGCGACGTTAGCTTCCCCTGCCGTGCAGCCTCGTGAACAGCGCCGGCCACCGCGCCGGCAAGCACTTGCGCGCCGATGCGCACATCCGTTGCGCGATGCGTATTCGCCCTAAAGATCGCCTCATAGCCCTTCCGACACTCTCTCTCGAAGAAATTGTGAGCATCGCGTGCGTCCTCACCGCGTGGGCTCTCCTCCAGCAACACCCGGTGAGCGGCGGGGTACCGGCTATGCACCGCAATCATTCCATCGACCAGCGCCGCAATGCGGCGCGCGCGTGTCGCATTATCGTCTGCCGCCGCGTACAGCACCGCCAGAACCTCGTTGAGGTGACGCCGGCGCACGGCCTCGACCAGTGCGAGCTTGTTCGGGAAATACTGATAGAGTGAGCCAATGCTGAGGCCGGCGACTTCGGCGGCCGCATTGGTGGTGAGGCCCGCCCATCCGCGCTCGCCCAGAATGCGAGCCGCAGCGTCGAGGATCGCGTCGATCGTAGCCCGCGAGCGCGCCTGACGCGGTTCTTTCCGCATGGTGCTGACCGGCGCTGGAATGCGAGTAGCCACACGCTCCTCCTTCGTAGGAATATGAGCAATGTGCTCGCATTTCTCGGCCGGGTCGAGGCGGGTATCGACATTCCTTGGCGGAGCGGACGGTGGCTACCGACAAACACGGCATGACGTATCGCGGGCAGGACCTGCCGCTCTATCTCGCAGTCCGGTTTCTTTCGGAAACGGCGACTTTGGCGCAATCGGTCGCCATCGGCTGGACGGTCTATAGGCTTTCGAATGCGCCTCTCGCCCTTGGTATCGTCGGCATCGTGCAGTTCGCTCCAATGTTCCTGCTCACACTTCCCGCTGGGGAGCTATGTGACAGGTTTTCGCCGCGGCGCGTCCTGGCCTGCGGGCTCGTCCTTCAGGGTCTCTGCGCAGTCGCCTTGTGCGGGCTTGCGCTCGTCCCATCGTCGGGGCTGTGGCCGTTCTATGTTGTGTTATTGGTGTTCGGTGCAACGCGGGCATTCGCCGATCCGGCTCATCAGGCATTGCTGCCATTCCTCGTGCCAGCCGAGCGACTGCCTCGCGCCATCGCCTGGGTCTCATCGGCATGGCAGGCCGCCGTCATCGCCGGGCCGGTGCTGGGCGGATTGGCCTATCAGTTCGGGCCGGCTGCTGCCTATGGAGTCTGCGGCACCGGGTTCTTCGCAGCGGCGCTGGGTGTGGCGGCGCTCGGCGGGCGGCAGGCAGAGCCGGTTGCAAGCGCGACGCTGAAGGACCGCATCGCACGGGTGACGGAGGGCATCGCCTTCATCTGGTCGGAGCCGATCGTGCTCGGTGCGATTTCGCTCGACCTGTTCGCGGTGCTTCTCGGCGGCGCGACCGCCCTGTTGCCGGTCTATGCGCGCGACATCTTGCATGTGGGACCGGCTGGCTTAGGGCTGCTGCGCAGCGCTCCTGCGGTTGGAGCTTGCCTTATTGCATTCATGCAGACCCGCTACCCGCCGGATCGGCATATCGGGCTGAAGCTGTTCGCTGCCGTGGCCATGTTCGGTGTTGCAACCCTGATCTTCGCGTTTTCCGCTTCATTCCTCTTGTCGCTGGGAGCGCTTGCCGTTTTGGGCGCCAGCGACATGGTGAGCGTGAATATCCGCTCGTCCCTCCTCCAACTCGCAACGCCCGACGACATGCGGGGCCGCGTCTCGGCGGTGAACATGCTGTTCATCGGCGCTTCCAGCGAACTCGGAGCGTTCGAGTCCGGCCTCACAGCCGCACTGCTGGGGACTGTTCCCTCGGTGGCCCTCGGAGGCGTCGGCACCCTTGCTGTCGCAGCCATCTGGATGGTCGCGTTTCCCGCGCTCAGGAGAGCGGACCGCCTCGTGCCGACCAAGTCATAGGCTTGACCGCGAGTCGAAGGGCCGGCCCGACAGGGTCGACGTCGACTATTAGAATACACAGCATTCGAATCTTCAGACGATCGTGCACGGCGTCGCCGAGGACGGCCAGGACCTCGTCATCTCCCGCGACGACATCGTGTCTGTCAGCGTTTGCGCCAGACCGCAACTCCGGAGCCGGTTCTGCTCGGGCATAATAGGTTCTGCACGGGGGAGCACGGCGGATGGAGTGGTTCACGTGCGGCGGGAGGGCGATTTCGGAGCGGCCTCAGCACACTGCGCAGGGCTACCAGCGGTTGCGTTGCCGCGATCGCGAGGAGTTCAACGAACGAGTTGGCGGGTCCCTGAATCGCACCCAGTATTCGTCCGACGTCATCGCGCTAGTTGTCTTATGGCGACTGCTTATCGACAATCTTCGTCGCACTGGCGTGGTGGCAGCCGAGTCCGCCGCGGCTGCGGCAGCTGTTGGGGCGGGACTCTATCGGCAACTGTGTGTTGGCCCGCGTGTTTCAGGCCGCAGTGTTTATTGTGTGCAACTTTCTAAGTATCGGCGCCAACTGCCAAATTCCGACACATTGTGCGCCCCGCTAACGCCCTCTGCTTCAACAATGAAGCCTTTCGGCGTGGTGCCGTCAGCGAGGCGTGCAGTGCCGATCCCGAGAGGGGCTGGGACTTCCTGTGGGACCAGGCCGCTGCCACAGCCAGCCGACGCCGACTCCTGAATATCAGGCGGGAAAGCATCGCCTCGTGATACGGGCGTTCGCAAACTGTTCGCTCTTAGCGTTGTTTAGCAAACAACCGACGCCATGCCGTCCCATAGTAGACGTCGAAAGTAACGTTCGTTCCCGAACCAAACGCGCTGACGGGATTACCACGCCGCGATCTTTTTTCCTTGACTATCGGTAAGAAGTCCATCTGCACCGCCGCATGTGGGTAGATCGCGGCGTCAGAGAATAGTACACCAGGTGATTCGGGAAATCTGCCAAGAGTCAGGCTTTTCATCGCCTGTTATAAGTGTGCTGAAGTTGAACCTGGCTCTGGATGCGATGACATAGTCGGGTTGCTCCCCCTCCTTTACGGGAGGGGGAGCAACTATCAACCTGGGCCTTTGCTTGCCGAGACTAGAAAGTCTTCGCCTTGGTTGACGGCATATAGGGACTCCACGGATCTGCCTGGATCAGCCCGGTACGATACACCACGGCGAACTGGCCGTTCGCCTGGACTTCGCCGATCATCAGCGGCTTGGCCATGTGGTGGTTGGAGCCCATCTTCACCTCGAACCCCGTCGGCGAGTTCACCATCTGCCCGATCATCGCCTTGCGCACCGCGTCGACCTCGGGCGTGCCGGCCTTCGCAACCGCCTGTACCCACATGTGAAACAGATCGCGTTCGGATTCCATCGGGTCGTTCGTGACCCGCTTCGGGTTCTTGGTATAGGCGTGCCAATGCGCGATGAATGTCTTGTTCACCGGGTTGCGCAGCGATTCGAAATAGCTCCACGCTGCCATATGGCCTATCAGCGGCTTGGTGTCGATGCCGGCC
>JASHVB010000716.1 GCA_030039695.1 Acetobacteraceae bacterium | reverse complement strand
CTGGGCGTGATCCCGCTCGGCAGCGCCAACGTGCTGGCGCACGAATTGTCGTTGCCGTTCGCGCCGCGCGCCGTGGCGGCCGCACTGGCATTCGGCCGCACGCGCCGCCTCTGGCCCGGCGTGATGTCCGCAGGGAACGAGAAGCGTCTGTTCGTCCAGATGCTGAGCGTTGGATTTGACGCGCAGGTTGTGCATCGGCTGCAAGTGCCGCTCAAGCAGATCTTCGGCCGCGGGGCCTACGTGCTGCAGTCGCTGCGCGAGTCAATACGCTACCGCTATCCACCGATCACAGTGCGGTTGGATGGCCAGGAGATGCAGGCGACAAATGTCATCGTCAGCAAGGGTCGGTTTTATGGCGGGCACTATCTGCTGGCGCCAGATGCGCGCGCGGCAGAGCCTGGATTTTCGGTCGTCCTCTTTTCGCGCGGCGGTGCGGCGGCGGCGCTGCTGTATGGCGCAACGCTACCGACCGACATGCTCGCTCGCGCGCCTGGTGTAACGCATCTGCGGGCACGGCGGGTCGACGTTATCGGCAACGAGACGATTCCCGCACAGGCAGACGGTGACGCGGCGGGCTTCACGCCGCTGTCGGTGATGGATGCGCCTGGACCGATCGAAGTGGTGGTCGAATAAAGACACTTCGGCCGTGCTTGGCGCAGGCCAAGCCGGCAGGCGCAGCTCGCCCGGTAGCGGGTCACCGTGTCGCACGCTCCGTGCGTTGTCCCTCTCGTTCGGACCGCTTTGCTCCGCGTGCTCTCACGCTTCGCGGGCAAGGTGTCACGAGGCAGCCAGCGCCTGGTCCAGGTCAGCGATCAGATCGGCTGCAGTCTCCAAACCAATCGACAGCCGTATGACGTCGGATCCCGCACCGGCCGCAATCCGCTGTTCGTCGGTCAACTGCCGGTGCGTAGTCGACGCCGGATGAAGGATCAGACTTCTCGTATCGCCGATATTCGCGAGATGCGAGAACAGACGCACGTTTTCCACCAGCTTCACGCCGGCGTCGTAACCGCCCTTGACCCCAAACGTGAAGACGGAGCCGGCACCTTTCGGCAGATAACGCTTCGCCAGCGCATGATACGGACTCGCTTCCAGACCCGCATAAGACACCCAGGCGACACGCGGGTGCGTGGTGAGGAACTCCGCTACCTTCTGCGCATTCGCGCAGTGACGTTCCATGCGTACATGCAGCGTTTCGATGCCCGTGATCGTCAGGAAGGCGTTCATAGGCGCCAGGGTCGGGCCGAAATCGCGTAGCGCGACCGCACGCGCCTTTGTGGTGAAGGCAAAGTCGCCGAAGTTCTCGTAGAAGCGCAATCCGTGATAGGCAGGTTCTGGCTCCGTCAGTGCTGGGAATTTACCGCCTTGCGCCCAATCGAACTTACCGCTTTCTACCACGATTCCGCCGAGCGAATTGCCGTGCCCGTCGAGGAACTTCGTGGTCGAGTGGGTGATGATGTCGGCGCCATATTCGATCGGCCGGCATAAATACGGGGTGGCCAGCGTATTATCGACGATCAACGGGATGCCGGCGTTATGCGCCACCTTTGCCACGGCTTCCAGGTCGACGATGATGCCGCCGGGATTGGCCAGGCTCTCGATAAAGATCGCCTTGCAGCGCGGCGTCAGCGCGCGGCGGAAATTCTCTGGTTCGGTCGGATCGACAAAGTGGCAGGTCCAGCCAAGCTTCCTGAACGACAGGCCGAACTGCGTAAGTGACCCCCCATATAAATTCCGCGACGCGACAAATTCATCGCCCGGTTCCATCAGCGTCGCGAACACCAGGAACTGCGCCGCATGGCCAGATGCGGCAGCGACCCCGGCGCGACCGCCTTCCAGATTGGCGACACGTTCTTCCAGCACCGCGACGGTCGGATTGGTCAGACGCGTGTAGATGTAGCCAAAGTTGTGCAGGTTGAAAAGTGACGCAGCGTGATCAACGTCGTCGAAAACATAAGCTGTGGTCTGGAAGATCGGTGTTGTACGCGCACCAGTCGTGGCATCGGGGGCGGCGCCGGCATGGATCGCGCGGGTTTCAAAGCCGTAGCTGATGTTGTGCATCGGCATCGGGCGCGGCTTTGCCTGGCGCTCGGTCGGCGCTTCGGGCGCGCGGTTGCGAATAATGTTGGAGTTGACTCCGCTCCACGACAGCTCGCCGCCAAGGCGGCCGAACTCAATCTTCGGGCAGCGGTTCATGATCACTTCAATGCCGGCAGACTCCGCTCGCGCCGCCGCTTCGTCGTTGCGAATGCCAAGCTGCATCCAGACGACTTTCGCACCGATAGCGATGGTGTCTTCAACGATTGGCGGGACCTGGTTGGAGGGGCGAAAAATATCGACCATGTCGATCTTGTCAGGAATGTCGTGCAGTGATGCGTACACCCGCTCGCCCTGCAGTTCCTGACCCGCCGCAGTGGGGTTCACGGGGATGACGCGATAGCCCTTGCCTTGCAGGTACTTCATGACGAAGTAGCTCGGCCGGTTCCAATTGGTCGAGGCGCCGACCATAGCAATGGTCCGAACGGTAGACAGAATGCGGCGGATCTTCGCGTCGGCGTACGGAACGGGTTCGATCGCGGTCATGGTACCTCCGTTTACACCTGGCGCGCGCGGCCGGAGATGTCGGCGCGGAGCGCCGGCTGAGCGACCCGCCGCAGGTACCTCCTTGCGTTGTGCGTCACACCCTCGCCGCTTCGCATCTCGACCTCTCCCGCCAAGCCGGAGAGGTGTCGGGTGTTCATCGATTCCGCCAATTCGGCTTCCGCTTCTCCGCGAACGCCTTCGGCCCTTCGATATAATCCTGGCTCTCCAGGTTCTGCTGCTGCGCTGGATAAACCGTCCGCATCGCCTTCTCCAGGGTGGCCTCACCGAGCCCCTGATAGACGGCCTGCTTTGACGCGCGCACGGCCTTGGGTGAGCACTCCAGGATCAGGCCCGCCCAGCGTTTCGCCGCCGCCAGCGCCTGACCTTGTGGCACCACTTCGGTCACGAACCCGAGTTCGAATCCTTCGAGCGCGGAGACGCGTCGCCCGGTCAGGATCATGCCCATCGCCTTTTTCATCGGGATCATGCGCGGCAGCCGGTGCACGCCACCACCGCCGGCGATTAGCCCGACACGCGGTTCGGGCAGTGCGAACAGGGCATTCTCCGCGGCTATGATGATGTCGCAGGCCAACGCCGTTTCGAATCCTCCGCCCATCGCCCAGCCGTTCACCGCGGCAATCAGCGGCTTGTCGAGATTGAAGCGATGCGTAATGCCGGCGAATCCGTTCGGCCCGTTCGGCCGCCGCCGCCCTGCCGCCTGCACCTTCAGGTCGTTGCCAGCCGAGAACGCGCGGTCGCCTGCGCCGGTAATGATGCCGACCCACAGATCGTCGCGTGCGGCGAATTCATCCCACACTGCCGCGAGTTCGTCGTTCGCATCCGCGTGCAGCGCATTCATCACTTCCGGACGGTTCAGCGTCACGGTGCGGATGGTGCCTTCATCGTGGACGATGCAGTACCGGTGAGTCATGTTTTCACGTCGCCCCATTTCACGGGAGAGATCGCCGAGCGGTGACGGGTGCGAGGCGGAACGCACGTACCCTCCGTGCATTCGCCCGTCTCACTCGCGCCGCTGGCCCGCCTCGACCTCTCGCCCATGGTGCGAGCGGTATCGCTCGCAGCGGCTTCATCCGCCGATGACCGCATCCTGGCGCAATTTACCCAACTCGTCGCGATCCAGCCCGAGCCAATCCGCCAAAGCTTCCTCGCTGTGCTGGCCCAGCAGCGGCGCCGCGCTGATCGATGGGGTGCGGCCGCCGAACCGCACCGGCCAGCCGCTCATCGTATATGACCCGACGACCGGATGTTGCATCGTCTGACGGATGCCGCGATCTTCGAAGCTCTTGTCATTCGCAAGTTCCATCGTGTCCATAACCGCGCCGGCCGGAATCGTTGCGCCAGCGACAAGCCGCATCGCCTCGTGCTTGTCATGCGTGCGGGTCCACGCGGCGACAATGGCATCGACTTCCTCGCGCCGCTCGGTGCGCGCTTCGGGCGTGGCGTAATTCGGATCGCCGATCAAGTCTTCGCGCCCCATCACTTTCAGCAGGCGATTCCAGTGCTCGGGATTGGCGCGGCTGGTGTAGATGTAGACATAGTCATTCGCCCCGCCGCCCTTGCACGGATAAACGCCGATCGGCGGATTACCGCCACCCACGGTCTTCGACCCGGCACGCGGCGCCGGCTTGCCGGTACGTTCCATGTAAGTGAACGCGTTGCGAATGTAGTGCAGAATCGAATCCTGCATCGCGAGTTGAAGGTGCTCGCCCTCACCGGTGCGGAGCTTGCGCACATAAGCGGCAAGCACGGTGATCGCCATCAGCATGCCGGTGCCGGTGTCACCGATCGTCGCACCTGGCTTGCAGGGCGGACCGTCTTCCTCGCCGGTGATGCTCATCAGCCCTCCAGCGGCCTGTGCGATCATGTCGAATGCCAGGCTCTTCTCGAACGGACTGCCGGCGCCGAAGCCTTTCGTCTGACAGTAGATGATGCCAGGGTTGATCGCACGGATCACATCGGGCCCGAGGCTAAGCCGCTCAATCGCCCCCGGCGCAAAGTTCTCGCAAAACACGTCGGCGTGCTTGGCCATCTGCTTGATCAACTCGACGCCGCGTGGATTTTTCAGATTGACCGCGAGCGATCGCTTGTTTGCGTTGTATTGTAGGAAATAGTATGCGTCCTGGCCTGGCTTGCCACCGGCAGTGCGGCCGGGATCACCAACCGTCGGATTTTCCACCTTTACGACGTCGGCGCCCATCCAGGCCAGCGCTTCGGTGCAGGATGGACCCGCCTCGAACTGCG
>JASHVB010000715.1 GCA_030039695.1 Acetobacteraceae bacterium | reverse complement strand
TCCCGACGGAGACCGGGCAGCTGTACCGCCTGACCGGCCTCGACGAGATGCCCCGCGACGGCGCCCTGAGCGATCTTCTGCACACCCTGGTGCCGGTAACGCCTGGCCTGGAATGGCTGGAGCTGCGCGATCCTGCCCGTCACCTGCTTCGTGCCGCGGCGCTCCATGACGGACGGCTGGAAGCGGCAGTATTCCTTGCGCCGCTCCCGTCCGGGTTGCCGCAACCGGAAGCGGTCGTTCCGCTTCTTGGAACCAGCATCCCCGACTCGGCACGTGCAGTCTTGCTCGCCGGTCGCTCCACCGTGCCGACGGACGCCGGGCCGCGCGTCTGCGCGTGCTTCGGCGTGGCCCGCGATGCAGTGCGACACGCGGTGGTAACGCATCGGCTCGCCTCCGTCGCCGCGATCGGCCGCCACCTGCGCGCCGGCACGAATTGCGGCTCCTGCATCCCGGAACTTGAGGAAATCCTGCGTGATGTCCGGATCCCCGCGTGACCTGGCCATGCGCTCGACGTGCCTGCCCCACGACCAACTCCCGGCATACGAGGAGACCACCGCATGGACTCGCTGAAACCCGCCGACATCGTCGCCAACACGGTGCGGGCCGGCATCGCCAAATCGGCGCTCGGGCCGTTTGATCTTCTGATGCACAGCGCACTCTCCGGCGCGTTGCTCGCCTTCGCCACCCGCCCGGCAATCGGCGCGACCGCACAAACTGGACAGCCGATCCAGGGTGGCCTGCTGTTCACCGGTCTGGCGCGCGACCTCATCTACGGCCGCACGGGCGAGTCTTTGGCTGCCGCTCTGCCAGCCGTTGCGCATTGAGACGGTCGATGACCGACCAGCCCTTCAGCACCGAGCAGCAGGAATATCTGAAAGGGTTCATGGCGGGGGTCGAGGCGCGTCGCGGTGCGCTCGGCCTGCCGGCAACGCCCGTCGTGACTTCTGCTGCGACAGACGTCACCGACATCCACCGCGCGGCGTGTGACCGCGCGGTGGCGGCCGGGGGAAAACTGACGCCGGAGGAGGAGGCAAAGCGGCGAAAACATCCGCTGGATCGCTTTGATGAGATTAGCGCCACCGCCGCGGCCGGTAAATTCCCCAAGGGGATTGAGATCTTTCTCAGTAAATTCCATGGGCTTTTCTATGTCGCTCCGACGCAGGACGCGTTCATGTGCCGCCTGCGCATTCCCGGCGGCATCTTGGACGCGCACCAGATGCGTGGAATTGCCTCGATCGCTGACGAGCTTGCCGGCGGTTATGCCGACATCACCACCCGTGCCAATCTCCAGTTACGCGAGATTCCCGCACGGAACGCGCCTGAGGTTCTGCTGCGGCTTTCGGAGATCGGTCTGACGTCGCGAGGCGCCGGGGCAGACAATATCCGCAACATCACCGGCAGCCCAACCGCGGGAATCGACTCGCAGGAACTGATCGACACGCGCCCCTATTGCCGGGCACTGCATCATTTCATCCTGCACCATCGCGAACTCTACGGCCTGCCACGCAAGTTCAATATCGCCTTCGATGGCGGCGGACGGGTGGCGGTGCTGGAAGACACCAACGACATTGCTCTGTCGGCGGTACAGGTGGCAGATGGGTTCGGTGTCGCGCCGGGCGTGTATTTCCGGCTCGGTCTTGGCGGTATCACCGGCCATCGCGACTTCGCGCGCCCGACCGGCGTGGTGGTCCTGCCCGACGACGCGGTGCGCGTATGCAATGCCGTGGTGCGTGCCTTCATAGCCCATGGCGACCGCACCGATCGAACCAAGGCACGATTGAAATATGTGCTGGACCGCATGGGCATGGCGGTTTTCCTTGCGGAGGTGGAAAAGGAACTCGGCGCGCCGTTACTGCATGTCGATGAAGCGGCGATCCGGCCGCGGCCAGTGCAGGAGAAACACGGCCATATCGGCGTGCATGCCCAGAAACAGGCAGGGCTGAACTATGTCGGCGTGGTTTGCCCCGTCGGACGCCTGACGAGCAACCGCCTCCGCGGCGTCGCGGCAATCTCGGAGCAATACGGCTCTGGCACGCTGCGACTCACCGTGTGGCAAAACCTGCTGATCAGCGACATCCCCGATTCACAATTGGGTGGGGTATACGACGCCATCGCGGCGCTCGGCTTGGACTGGCGCGCAAGCAAGCTGCGCGGTGGGCTGGTGGCATGCACCGGCAATGTCGGCTGCAAGTTCTCGGCCTCGGATACCAAGCGTCATGCGGCGGCGCTGGTGGACTGGCTGGAGCCGCGTATTCACATCGACCGGCCGATCAACATCCACCTGACCGGCTGCCACCATTCCTGCGCGCAGCATTTTGTCGCGGATATCGGTCTGCTCGCCACGAAGGTGGAGCAAGGCGATGACCTGGTGGAGGGCTACGACCTCCTGGTGGGCGGCGGCGCGGGCGCGGAACAAAAGCTCGGCCGGCTGGTGCGGCCGAAGGTGGTGTTCGACGACCTGCCGCCGATGGTGCTGTCGCTGCTACGGGCCTGGCAGGGCGAGCGCGCGACGGCGGACGAAACCTTCCAGAGCTTCACCGCGCGCCTGTCGGACAACGCGCTGTCCGCGTTGTGCGAACGCGTGCTGGAGGCTGCACCATGAACGCTATATCCCCGGCAGCGGCGCCGATCCCGCTGATCCCCGACAATGCCCCGTTCTCGCCGGCGCAGCGTGCATGGCTTAACGGGTTCCTTGCGGGACTGTATGGCGGCGCTAGCGTTGCCGTCCTCCCCGGCGCCGGCGTGTCGCTCGCCGCATCGCCGCCTTCAGAGCACGAAGACTTCCCCTGGCACGATCCGGCCCTTGAGCTTGCCGAACGGATGGTGCTCGCGGAGGGCCGCCCGCTGCCACAGCGGCTGATGGCGGCGATGGGGCAGCTCGATTGTGGCCAGTGCGGCTATCTCTGCCAGAGCTACGCCGCAGCCTTGGCCGAAGGGCGCGAAACGTCCACCTCACTCTGCGTCCCGGGCGCCAAACCGACTGCGCGACTGCTGAAGCAGTTGCTGGCGGAAGCACCCGTCGCAGCTCAGGCGCGATCCGTGCCGCGCGCCGTTGGCGCCACTGGTGCCGCCGTGCAAGCGCCTGCGAGACCAGCCGGCCGACAAGTGCATGTGCTGTCGGCGACGCCGCTGACCAAACCCGCGTCGAGCAAGGACGTGCGCCATGTCGTGATCGACCTGGCCGGATCTGGTCTCAGTTACCTACCGGGGGATTCGATCGGTCTGGCCACGGCCAACGATCCCTCCCTTGTCGAGGCGACCCTGGCCGCACTGGGTGCCACTGGCGACGAGCTCGTGCGCTGTTCTGACGGTGTCACTCGACCGGTCCGAGCCGCCTTCACGGCGTACCAGGACATCGCACGCCCGATGGATCGCACGCTCGATCTGCTGGCGATGACCGCGCGCCACCCGCGCCATGCCGAGATCCTGCGCAGGCTCAGCGAAGGCGTCGAAAACACCGAACCCGCCGACCCGGATTTGCTCGATCTGCTGGGAGCGTTTCCCTCGGCGCGGCCCACCTTGGCTGACCTCGTGGCCTCGCTACCAGGTCTACGCCCGCGGCTCTACTCAATTGCGTCTTCGCCGACCGTCACGCCCGAGCAGGTGCATCTTTGCGTCGCGGTGGTGCGCGACACGCGGCGAGGCAGGGTGCGTCACGGCGTCGGCAGCGGCTTCCTGGCGCACCGCGCGACTGCTCACGGCACCGTGGATGCCTATATTCAGGCGAGCCATTTCCGCTTGCCAACCGATCCCGCTGTGCCGGTGATCATGATCGGTCCGGGCACCGGTATTGCGCCGTTCCGCGCCTTCCTGGCGCATCGCGCCGCTGCCGGCATCACCGGCCGCACCTGGTTATTCTTTGGCGAACGCAACCAGGCCACCGACTTCCTCTACGAGGCGGAACTCGCCGCCTGGCGCCGTGACGGCACGCTGGCGCGACTGGATACCGCTTTCTCTCGCGATCTGCGCCGCAAGATCTATGTGCAGGACCGCATGGCTGAGAACGGCGCCGATCTGTGGCGCTGGCTGCAGGAC
Source organism: Acetobacteraceae bacterium (assembly GCA_030039695.1). Next base: position 873 of record JASHVB010000715.1, on the reverse strand, counting down.
GGAGCACATTTCTACGTCTGCGGCGATTCCACGCGGATGGCGAAGGACGTCGATGCCGCGCTGCGCCGTGTCGCCATGATCGAGGGGCGGATGGATGATGCGCAGGCGCGCGACTGGATTGTCGCTCTGGCCCGCCAGGGACGGTATCTGCGCGATGTATATTGACCCGAGTTGCTCGGCGGATGGGCGCGGCATCGTCTTCCTGGTTGGTGCGGGGCCAGGCGCTGCCGATCTGCTGACCTTGCGCGCCGCGCGCCTGCTGGGCGAGGCCGATATCATCGTGCACGACCGACTGGTGAGCGAAGAGGTGCTCGCCGTTGGCCGCCCGGAGGCGGAGCGCATCTATGTCGGCAAGGCACGCGCCCATCACTGCATGCCGCAAGAGGCGATCAACGCGCTGCTGATCCGGCTCGGCCGGGCCGGCAAGTGCGTGGTTCGCCTGAAAGGCGGAGACCCGTTGATCTTCGGCCGCGGCGGCGAGGAAGCAGACGCGTTGGCGGCGGCCGGTGTGCGTTGCGAGGTCGTGCCGGGGGTCACCGCCGCACTGGCCTGCGCCGCCGATGCCGGCATTCCACTGACGCACCGCGATGTGAGCCGTTCTCTCACGCTGGCAACCGGCCATACGAAGAATGGCATGCTTGAACTGGATTTTCAGGCCCTGGCACGACCCGGCGCGACGCTTGCGATCTACATGGGCATTCATACGCTGCCGGCGTTGCTCGAGGGGCTGACACGGTACGGTTTCGATCCGGCCACACCAGCGGCTTTGATCGAGCGCGGCGGCACGCGGGCTTGTCGCACGCTTCATGGTACCCTGCCGGATTTGGTACTCCAGGCTCCAGTGTGGAGCACGGAAGGCCCCACTCTGGTCCT
>JASHVB010000714.1 GCA_030039695.1 Acetobacteraceae bacterium | reverse complement strand
CCATCAGCGGCGATCCGAAGGCGTAATCGCGATCGATCACGCCCACGGCTTTGACGCCAGCGAGCGCCTCTTGCAACTCGGGGCTCGGGAACGGGCGGAACCATCGGATCCGGACGAACCCGACTTTCTTGCCTTCCTTCCGCAGTTTGCGGACGGCCACCCGCACCGGCATCGCCAGCGTGCCCATGCCCACGAGGGCGACTTCCGCGTCCTCCATCATGTAACGCTCGATGAAAGGCTCGCCGCCGCGTCCGAACTTGGTGTTGAAATCGGCATAGGCCTCAATCAAGACATCACGCGAACGCTGGGCGGCCAGGTCGCTCTGACGGCGTATCTCCATGAGCCAATCCTCGTTCACCTGCGGCGCGATCGTGATCGGATTGTCCGGATGGAGACGTTTGTCGCCCCGGTCATAGCGGGGCAAGAAGGCATCGACCATCTCCTGGCTCGGCAGCTTGACGATGGCCTGCGAATGGGTGAGAAACGCGCCGTCGCAGTTGATGGCACACGGCAGGAACACGCGTGGATCCTCGGCGACGCGGTAGGCGATGAGCGTCGTGTCAAGCGCTTCCTGTGCCGTATCCACCCAGCACAACAGCCAGCCAAGGTCCCGCACCGCGAGCGCGTCATTGTGCTCCGTGCCAAAGGCGCCGGGGTCGTCCAGCGCACGATTACCGACCATAGCGACGAGCGGAAGGCGCAGCCCCGCCGTCACCGCAATCGCCTCGAGCGCATAAAGCCAGCCGACGCCGCTGGAGCCGCAGAACGCGCGGGCACCGACCGCGCACGCGTGCTTGGCGATCTCAAACTGAGAGTGCTCGCTCTCGGCGACGATGAAGTCGCAGTCGAATTCACCGTCGGCGATCAGCTTCGACACGTATTGCATCACGGTGTCGTACGGCCGGATCGGATACGCCGTGATCACGTCCACGTCAGCGAGCCGGATCGCATGTGCAACGGCTTCGCTTCCGCTGACCAATGCCTCAACCTCGCCGCGCTTCGCAACGACAGATTCGGCGGCTGAAGGCTTGTCGATTTCCGCGATGCTCATCACCGCTTCTCCTCTGCTGCGATTTCCTCGGCGTATTGGCCGACGTGATGGAAGCCATGGCCGCGCGTGACCTCGGATTGTTTCTTATCGGCCAGCCACTCAGCGTACCTGTTGCTATCCTTCTTCCACAGTTCCCACTGGCTCTGATGGTCGGTGAAGGCCTCCTCGCCGACCATGGTGATGCACTCATCGACCGGGCAGACTTCTTTGCAGATGCCGCAGCCGCAGCAGGCCTCCATGTCGGCGTCGTAGTATCCGTCCGGAGACACGTTGAAGACGCTGTCGGGACATTGCAGCCAGCAGAACGAGCACTGCGTACAGGTGTCGAAGTTGATTACCGGCCGCATCGTGCGGGTCGAGAATTTCTTGAATACCGGATTGCGACCTGGACGGTAGCCACCCTGCCAGCCGGGAGCCTCGCTTTTCGGTGCCTCGCCGTGCACCGCCAGACACTCTCCCATCTGCGACATCGGTGGCAGCTCGAACTTAATCGTGGTCGCCTCGTTGCCCTGGTTGGCATCGATCGCGGTCGAAGTCACCTCGTTGTACGCGCGCTTCGCTGACGCCGTCTTGGCCTCGTTCTTGGTGGGTTCGTTGATCGTCGCGACGAGCGAGTCGAGAGCCAGGATATTGGGTGCAATCTTCGCCAGTGCGCCCAGTACGCGTACGTCCGTATGGTCGTCTCGGTAAACCCACATACCCGAGAAGCTAGCGGGCGTCTTGAGGATGGCGAGGTTGTAGGGTGCACCCTTGCGATGGATGTCGCGGATCAAGCTATTCGGCGAACGGGTCGACGTGACCAACAACGTACCACCAGCCTTGAGCAGGCTGTTGATCGGCTGCACGCCGTTCCAACCCCAGGATTCGATCCCCTTGCAAAGAGTATCGTCGCAGACGATGGTGACATCGTTGTTCCCCGGCTCATACCGTGACAAATGCTCTTCCATTTCCTCGTCGGTGTCGGCGACGACTGTGAATTGCTTCGCAGGGATACCATTGCGCTCGGGAGAGTCACTGTACCGGGCAAACGTGATCCCGACTTTCCCGCGCTTTCGCACAGCAAAGACAATTTCGCGGCAGATGTTCTGAGCTAGCTTCTTTTGGAAGACGCCGCGGTAGATGACCTCGACGGAAGCGGTTGCCATAGCGGAATTCTCCAGAGGATAGGTGAACGAGGTGTCCATGCTGCAGCCGGCGGGGTATTGAGACCTGTGAACCCATTGCTGGATGCCGCGCTACCGCCACGTCATGTGGCCGTGTCGCTTGCATGGTGGCGAAGCTCGGCAGGACGCAGCGTGGTAATGATCAGGATGACCGCAATGATGTTGATGGCCGTGGTGAGATAGAGGATGCTATTCCAGCCTCCGGTGGTTGCCGCGATGAGGCTGCCGACCGGCACGAGAAACGCTGCTAGGCCTTTCGCCGTGTAGAGCAGCGAGGTATTGGTGGTGGCATAGCGTTCGCCGAACAGGTCGGTACACATAGCAGGGAACAGGCTAAAGATCTCGCCCCAGCAGAAGAAGACGAGGCCGCTAAAGAAGATCAGTCCCCAGGGCGTGCTGCCCGTGGCGGCGAGGAGAAAATACGCGACGGCACCGAGCGCGAAAGCGATCGCCATCGTCTTCGAGAGCCCAATATTGTCGGACACCCAACCGAAGAATGGTCGCGCCGCGCCGTTCATCACGTTAGCAACAATAAGCGCCACGGCCAATGTGGTCGCGCCGAGGAACGTGATCGTTGTGGCGACGCCATAGGCCGTGGCCATTGGTGCGAGATTGGCGGTTACGATTAGGCCGCCAGCACACATGAGGACATCGAGTAGATACAACACCCAGAATACCGGGCTGCGCAGCATCTCGCGGGAGGTATAACTGCGGTTCGTCTGCTTGACCTTGACGGCGGTAACCGCGGGCGCCTCGCCATGCGCCGGATTGCGGATGAACTGCGCAGCGAAGAGAACGACGACGCCTTGGACGAGACCGAACCAGAAGAAGGTCGCGCCATATCCCGCCCTCGCCATGGTCATTTCAATCGGAACGATGGTGAGCGCTGCACCGGCGCCAAATCCTGCTGCGGTGAGCCCGACAGCGAGCCCGCGGTGATCCTTAAACCATTTGACGGAGGTACCAACCGCGCAACTATAGACGGCGCCCGCGCCAAGACCAGCAAGCACTTCACCTAAATAAAGTGCAGAAAGCGTGCCGGCGTGGGCATTGACGATCCAACCCAGTGCCACGAGCACGCCACCGAACCCGATCACGATGCGCGGAGCGAGATGTGCGGGCAGATGATCAGCGACCCAACCGCTGATCGGCGTGCACCAGGTCTCGAGCGCGACAAACAGCGTAAATGCAAGTTGGATGTTCGAGATCGACCAGCCATGTGAGCGTTGTAGCGAGGGGACGAACAAGGTCCAGCCGTATTGCAGATTCGCGATCATTACCATGCAGACGACGCACAAAATGAGATGTCGCCAACGCTGACCGTGGGCTTGCACCGCGGACGGATACCTGACGGTTGTTTGACCGGCTGTTGTGCCTGCCATTTCGGAGGTCCCTCGAAAAGCCACGGCAGACATAGATGGTGCGCAGCCCCACCGAGTTGATCCAGATCAATGTTG
>JASHVB010000713.1 GCA_030039695.1 Acetobacteraceae bacterium | reverse complement strand
TCCACGGGGACATGATGCCTACGACGCCAACCGGCTGATACAGAACCTTCGCCCGTCCCGGGCGGAGGTGCAGCGCCACCCGCCGGCTGCGCGGGCGCATCCAGCGCGCCAGATTTCTGCCAAGGTATTCGATTCCCTGGACCGTCGGCAGAAGCTCCATGATCGCCGTCTCACGGGCCGCACGGCGACCGAAATCGGCATCGATGGCCGCCTCGTACGCGCGGCGCCTGGCAAGAATCGCCGCCCTCAGCTGCAACAGATCGCCGCGTCGCTTGGCATGGGCTGGCGCACCCTCGTGATGGAACGCTTCCCGCTGTTTGGCGAAAACGGCCTGCAACGCGGGGTCGTTCCCCGGGGCACTGACGTAGCTGTTCATGGCAGCCTCCTGGGTCTGGCATGGCCGGGTGAGAAATCTGCATGCTGGCGCGTTCCGCCTTGTAGGCTCGCCTCGGCTCCATCTTGACGGCGTCAATATCACAGGATGTTGTCGATGTCAACACTGCTGGGCGGGCTGCCCATCGTGAAATTTTCCGCAGCGGGCTTGATCCCCGCACACCATTCGCGCCCCTCCATCGTGCCCTGCGACGATCCGGCAGAGGCTGCGCCTGGGTTGCTTGGCTATCGCGGTTGTGACCCAACTCGGTCGGTCAGCTGTGGACCCCGTGATCCTGGAGGCGGACGCGGGGGGGGGCCATCGTTTGGCTCGGACCCACCCACGCCAAGCGGATGTGCTGCGATAATCTATTACTCAACAGCACTGATGCACGTGAAGCGGGGAGCAGTGGCGAGCTACGTTGTCAACAAGGTGCAAGGCATCAACCGTTCAGGCGGTATTGTTTCGCGCGGATCTCCGAATACCGTGGATTGGGAGTGAGGGCGAGCACTGTGGAGTAGAATAGGATGGAAGCGGATACCAAAGTGATCGATGGTCGTCGATAGCAGTCGATAGATAGTGAGCCCGGTCAATATCGGCGTGTCGACGTCGTGCCCTGCCTCGCGGAGACGGCGAGCAACACGCGCGTAGACGTAGCCGCCTCGCCAGGCGCCCTGAACCAAAACGAACTTCGCCGTTTCTATTTCGACCTTTCATTCGGGGGTCTTTCTGGTCCCGCGGCCAGGAAAACGAGATCGCGGGCCGTCGCCGCTTTGAAAAACGGCAGGACCGCTCCGACAACGTCGGTCGCGGCATGTTCCGGAATCAGGTGGCCGCATGAGACCGTGACGGCTGAAACCTCGTCGGCCCACCGGCGCCACACATTTCCTGCGGTTATCGCGACATTCTCCACGCTCTCGGCGACGAGGCGCTCGTCCGGCCAGAACACCAGAACGGGGCATGCGATCTTCCGGCCCGCTGCGCGGTCGGCCTCATCATTGGCGATGTCGGTACCGTCCGACGCCTGATAGTCCTTGATCATCGCCGCCCGGACTTCAGGGCGATGGAAGGCCGCGCGATAGTCCGCTAGTGCCGCGGGATGCAGCCTGTTCAACGACCCCGCCATGCGGATCAGCGTGGCTTCGAGGAAAACGTCAGGATCAGCGCCCAGCAGCTTCTCTACGAGCTCACTGGGCTGAAGCAAGAGAAACCAGTGGAATGCCGCTTTGGCGAACTCCCAGTCGATGGCTGGCCGGATGTCGAGGATTGGCACCACCGCCAGCGAGCTGAAGGAACTGACATGCCCGGGATGGTCGAGGGCCAGCCTGTAGCCCACCCGAGCGCCACGGTCGTGCCCAACCACGTGAAAGCGCTCGTGGCCCAGGCTCCGCATCAAAAGAACGAGTTCGGCGGCGACCTCCCGCTTGTCCCACACCCCGGCCTCGCTCAGCAGGCTTCGACCGTAACCCGGCAGGTCCGGCGCCACGATCGTGTGGTGCTCGGCGAGGAGCGGCGCCACTTCGTGCCAAGCCGCATGGGTCTCCGGATATCCATGGAGCAGAAGGACAGCCGACCCCTTCCCGCCCACCACTCCGGCGAACCGCACGCGCCGGGTGTCCACATCGATAGCGGCGAACCCGTCGAATAGGCCCGGAATCGGAAGATCGCCCCTACCGTCGGCACTCTTGCCGGTATGATCGGCATCACCTTTCATTGCCGCCCCCATCAATTCAGGAACTCGATGAGTGCATCCGTGGTCTCGGCAGGGCGCTCTTCGGGCAGCCAATGGGCGCAGCCCGCGACACTGCCGCCGGAGACGTTCTCCGCGAACTCCTCCAACATGGCGACGATCGTTTGGCCGTAGTTGTGTTCCCCGCCCAGCGCAAGGACCGGGATCGCCAGCTTCTCCTGTTTCCAGGCCTGCGCGTTGCGGTGATCGATCGGAAAGGCGCGATACCATTCGAGCCCGCCGCGTGTGTTGCCGGGCTTCGCCAAGGCGCTGGCGAAGAGCTGAATGTCCTCGACGGTGTGGGCGCCATGGTCGAAGGCACGATCGGCGATGAAGGTCGAGACGTAGTCGTATTCCCGACCGAACAACAGGCGCTCCGGCAGGTCGCGCTTCTGGTGGAAGGCGAAGTGCCACAAGGCGGGCTTAGCGCAGTTCGCCTCCCACCCGCTCCACCCAGGTTGGGATGTGTCCAGGACCGCAAGCCGCGTGACCGCGCTGCGACGCGTGCAGGCCAGTGCGAGCGCCACCATAGCCCCGATGTCGTGCCCGCACACAGCGTAACGCTCGAACCCAAGCGCCTGCATGACGCCGTGAACGTCCGCCGCCATGGTCACTTTGTCATAGCCGCCCTGTGGACAATCCGAATGGCCTGCGCCGCGAAGGTCCACGGCGACGACGGTGTTAGTCTCAGCCAATCGGGGCATCATCCTGCGCCATTCCCACCAGGTCTGCGGAAAGCCGTGCAGGAGAACGAGCGGCGGGCCTTCGCCGCCAATCACCGCATGAATGTTGACATCTCCCACGCGCACCATGCGGTGCCGAAATCCCTCCAACATCGTGCCCATCACGTTTCCTTTCGTGTGTTCCGCCATCGTTTTGGCCACCGCTCACACAGCCGGCGCGGCGTCCGGCTTGGCAAGAAAGTCCCGGATCGCGATCGCCAGTTCGGCCGGGCGTTCTTCTGCCGGGTAATGCCCACAGTGCTCGATCAGCACATCCTCAACATGGCTCGCCACCCGGCGGATGGTTTGCGCCGATGCGCTGCCGTATCCCCACGTCGCACCAACTGCGAGAACAGGCATGGAAAGCGGCGTCTGCCCCCAGGCGCGGTTGTCGTCCCGGTCGATAGGCAGGGTGCGGTAATAGCTGAAGGAGGACCGCAGGGCGCCGGGTCGCGCCAGCGCCCGGGCGTAGTGTTCGATGTCGGCCGTACTCACCGAATTGGGGTCGAAAACACCGACCTTTTCGCGCCGCATCAAGTGGTCGACGAAGAGGTATTCCCGGCCTCGTACCAGTTCTTCGGAAATATCACCGGCCATGTTGAAGCCGAAGTGCCAGCTTCCGCCCTTCGCCACGTCCATCGCTTCTTCCTGACCGAAGCTCGGCAGACTGCTCTCGATGAAGACGAGGTGGCTGACCTCTTGCGGCCATTGCGCGGCGTAAGCGTAGGCGACATGCCCACCGATATCATGGCCGACGAGCGCGATGCGTGACAGGCCGAGCGCCTGTACGAAATCCCTGAGACGGCGGGCAATCGTCTTCTTATCGAAGCCACCCGCGGGCGTCGACGAATAGCCGAAACCCGGCAGGTCAGGGACGACCACATCGCACACAGGACTGAGGAGCGGTGTCACCCGGCGCCAGGCCCAGGACGTTTGTGGCCAACCGTGCAGCAGAACAACCGGCACGCCACCATGGCCCGCGCGGTGATAGGCAAACCGCGTATCGCCAATACGCAGGGACTCGTAAGCAACCGTCGCCAGATTCACAGGCATTCTCCTCGGATTGGCTCGACCGGTGCGCGGGGTGCTGTCGGCAGGCTATGCCGGGCGACGGATCGGCCCTGGGTCATGGCTATGCCGACGATGCAAATGACGGCGCCCGCAACGAGCGTTGGGGTCAGAGGGTCGTGCAGGAGGCCAACCCCGGCGACAACCGCGAAGACGGTCTGCAACAGCGCAAATGGCGCCACACGCGTCATCGAACATCGGGCAATCAGCCAGAACCATAGGCCCCAGCCGGCGACCGCGCCGAACAGGGCGGTGTGGGCGAAGGCCGACCAAGCGGTCAGGCTGGCCGTATGGAGCGATGCGAGTTGACCCTGCTCGATCACAAGGGACGTCGCCATGACCTGGGGAACGGTGAAGAGTGACATCCAGGCCATGAGCTTCAGCGGCTCGAACGGACCATAGCATTTCGTGAGCACGCTCCCGACCGCCAAGGCGAAACCGGCCGCGATGACCAGCAGGGTCCGCACGATCTTCACCGAGGTGCTTGGCTCCGCCACAGTCAGCGCCACGCCCCGAATGCTAGAGCAACGCCGATGATGACACGCGCCGTAGGCCGCTCACTGAGCAACGGCCGAGCGAGGGGGACTGTGAAGGTTGTTGAGGGCTGGTTGGCGACGGCCGACACGCTCGCCAGTCCTTGCCCGAGCCCGACGAAAAACAGTGCGAAGCTCAGGCCGCCGAAGAGGACCGAGACGGCGATCATCGGTCCGAGTTCGCGCCGGGTTGGTCGCTCGACGAACGACAGCAGAATCGCCGCGACGACGGCGAAGCGCAGACCTACGAAGAACAGTGGAGGAAACGCCGCCAGGCCGACTTTGATGACGACGAACTGCGCGTCCCAAGACAGGGGCACGAGCACCGCGCAAGCGGTTTGAGCCGGGCAGATAGAGGTCTCTTTCACGACCAAACAGTCCATATATAGATCTGCCGGAACGATGGTCTGGCCATGTAATTCTCTATTTCGCGAAACGGTCGATGAGGGTTTGGACCACGGCTTGCGACATGGCGCGGTGCGGAGCTGTCTTGCCGACGACACGCATGCCTTCGACCAGACAGATCACTAAGCGGGCGGCGGTCTCGGGTTCGACGCCGTCCGCCAGTTCTCCCGACGCCTGTGCGCGCGCCATTGCCTCTGCCAGTCGTGTTTCCATCGCTTTAAAGAAACGCCGGATGCGCTGCTCCACCTCAGTGTCGTGGGCAGCCAACTCCATGGCGGTCGCGACCACCAGACATCCGCGCTTTCCGGCAATGCCGCTTGTGCGATCAACATAACCGGCCAGACACATCCGCACGCCTGCCAGGGCACTGTTCCGTGGATCGAGTTCGCAATCGAGCCGCGTCAGGGCATCGTTGATGTAACGATCGAGGGCGCGCAGAAACAGCCCATGCTTGTCGCCGAAGGCTGCGTAGAGGCTTCCACGCGACAGCTCCGTCGCCTTTAGCAGGTCAGGGAGCGATGTGCCGTGATAGCCGCACGACCAGAAGACACCCATAGCGCGCTCGATCGCGGCGTCCGTGTCGAACTCTCGAGGCCGGCCGCGCGGCATCCGCAATGAGGTTTGCTGTGCCATGACTCATATGTGGACCATTTGGTCGTTAAATACAAGCCAACCCACAGGGATAGCGTTTTTTGCGCCGGCAACCGGACTGATGCCGGCCTGCCCATCGAGCGGGTGTGGGTGGAGGCGGCGGGACATCTGCTTTCGGAGTCGCGCACGCCGGTGAAACGCGTCGTGCAGCGTTGCAGCTTCCGCTCGGAGGAAGCAATGCGCTGCTGTTTCCTCCGCGCGCTCGCCGTCACGCCGCGAGACTGCCGTTCTCGATTCACGTTTTGAAGTTCGCGTGTGTTCTGCTGGGGACGATGGCCCGGGGTCCAGCCGCCTCGCACTCGACGCGGCTGCTACGCTACGGGCGAACGCGCACTGAGGCATCGCTGAAGGCCTTTTTGGGGCCACAGCTGGTGACGCCGCTCTCATGGAAGATTTTCGAGAATCGACCAATCGATACCGATAGTCGCAGAAACCGAGCAGATCGCGAATCGGTGAAATTTCCTTTTGAAATCAAGAGTGCAAATTTCTGACGGATCGAGGGGACGATGCTTTGTCGTGAGCAGAAGAGATTTCTGCTTCTGAATTAGCACCGTACCGTGGCTCAGAACAATCGAGTGGGACTGAGGGAATCCTTGGGAGTAGAATGGCATAGAGCAGCGGAGCGGTTGCGATGTCCCCCCCGACGATAGGTCTCGATAGTTCTTGTAGTTCGCTCTCCGAAAAAAGGCACGGCAATCAAAGCGGATTCCGTGCCACTGGTCGGAGATCCTGAAACAACAGCTGTCAGACAGTCGCCGGATTGAGGCCTTCCTTGAGGGCCGGAGCCGTGTGACATGCGACGGCCTAGGTGCATGCGTTGGTGCCGGCGTCAGTCAGCAGCACTGTCTGGGCCTGCGCTTCCGTGCAGCTGCCGCCTTGCAGATTTCCGAACAGACCGACGCGGCTTTTGATCAGAACCGGAGACACCACCATCGCGCCGGCAATATTCGGAGTCATCCGGAATGCCGCTTGCAATTGCTGCAGCGCCGCCCTGGAACGCTCTGGAGCAGATTCGATCGTGTGAACCGGAAAGTCTGTCAGGTAAATCATCGGTTGCTGCCGATGTTGATGAAGTGTCCTGACGTCCACCGACCATTCGCTTGAAGCCGTTCACCAGGTTGGATTCTGTGAATTAGATGTGTCGTCCGATCTTGCGGGAATCGCCTGTGGTCCCTCGCTCGTCGCCAGAGACACTTGGTGTCGCGCTCATGGCCCGGCTGTGACCGGAACCGCGATGCCGAGCCTGGCAGCGATGCGTCGCGCTGTCCGTTCCCGCTCCGCCGTGACGTCCCGCACGGATTGCCGTGCTCGCGCCACTATCGCCGCTGGCGCGGTTTCGGGTGTGCCGGCGTTGAATGGCGGCTCCGGCGCATAGGCCATCTGAAGCTGGATCTCCTGCGCCGCCTCATCGCCACGTAGCTCGGCCGCCAGCCGCAAGGCGCCATCGATCCCAGCCGTGACGCCGGCGGCAAACACCCAGGCGCCGTCGACGACCACGCGTTCGTTGATCGGGATCGCACCGAAGAACGGTAACAAATGAAGCGACGCCCAGTGCGTCGTCGCCCGGCGTCCCTTGAGGAGGCCCGCCGCGCCGCACAGCAGGGCGCCCGTGCACACCGAGAAAATGGTGCACGCGCCTGCCGCCTGCTGGCGGATCCAGCCCAATACTTCGGCGTCTTCCATTAAAGCCTCTTGGCCATGGCCGCCGGGCACATGGAGGACGTCCAGCGGCGGCGCGGCGGCCAGAGTCGCGTCGGGCGTCAGCAGCAATCCCTTGATATCGCGAACGGGAGCTGACGTCTTGCCGTAGACGCGATAGGTCGAATTGGGGATACGCGACAACACCTCGAAAGGTCCTGTCAGGTCGATCTGATCAAGGCCCTCGAACAACAGAGAGCCGATGTGCAGATGGGTATCATGTGGGATCATGGTCATCTCCGGGTCAAAGGTTCGCGGTGGACAGGGCAAACCTAACCGGGCATCGTTTGGCGGAAATGCCAGAGTTGCCTCGTTTCTCGCCAAACGCGGTCCGCGTCATTGATGTGCTCGCCTATCCGGCGGTGCAGTTGCTTGATGTAACGGGGCCGGTTCAAGTGTTCGCCTCCGCCAACGATATCGTCGAGGGCTCGGGAGGGACGCGGCCCTACCAGCTAAGGGTGGTGTCGCAAGGCGGCCAGGACGTCACCGCCTCCGCCGGGCTGGCTCTCGCCGCGGGGCCGCTCACGCAGGCTGGGGACGAATTGGACACCCTCCTGGTTGCCGGCGGCGAGGGCGTCGATGCCGCAGCTGAGAACCCGGTGCTGGTCGATTGGGTGCGGCGGAGGGCCACCGAGGCACGTCGGGTCGCTTCCGTTTGTACCGGGGCCGTTCTGCTCGCCGCCGCCGGCATACTCGACGGCCGGCGTGCGGCGACACACTGGATGTTCTGTGCCAGGCTGGCACAGCGTTTTCCGGCCGTGCGCGTTGAGCCCGACCCGATCTTCGTGCGCGACGGTCCGGTCTGGACCTCGGCGGGGGTGACCGCCGGAATCGACCTGGCACTGGCGCTCGTGGAGGAAGATCTGGGCCGGGCCGTGGCACTCGCCGTGGCGCGCTACCTTGTCGTCTTTCTCAAGCGGCCAGGCGGACAGGCACAGTTCAGTGCCGCCTTGGCCCTACAAGCAGCAGAGGACAAATTTGGTGCGCTCCACGCCTGGATCAGTGAGCATTTGGCCGACGATCTGCCGCTATCGGTCCTTGCCGATCAGGCTGGCATGAGCGAGCGCAGCTTTAGCCGGCACTACGCGGAGGCGACCGGACAGACGCCGGCGCGGGCGATCGAGCGGCTTCGGCTGGAGGCGGCCCGACGTCTGCTGTCGGAGACACGCTTGCCGCTCAAGCGGATCTCGCAGCGTTGCGGCTTTGGCTCTGAAGAAACGATGCGGCGGAGCTTTCTGCGCTTGCTCAGCGTTTCGCCGCAGGACTACCGCGACCGATTCAGGTTCTAATCTCACCGTTCGGGCGCGGCCGAGAAACGGGTTGCCGAGCTGATCAGCGCGCTCAACTGAGCCGATCTTGCTCCCACGCAGGAGCCACGCGGGGACCATGTCACGTATATCGCCTCGTGGCTCGCGTTATGGCGTGGAGCGAACGCCAATTGTGAAACTGCGGTCCAGCTGTCCGCTATTCTGCCACGCTGATTTGTGGGTGGGTCGGCCTCAGTCTCGCCCTGCTACTGGCAGGCCAGACACTCCTCGTAATTCGCCGCATTCACGCCCGCCCCCGCACTGCTGGCTGAAACCGCAGCCACCAGCGGCAACGGCGCCCGCCCGTCATTGGCTGCCATACTGCCCGCAACACCCAGCATCGCCACCGGCGCCACGGCCTTCTCGCTCACCGCATCCGCCCGTGCGATCGACAGACTCCGGCAGTAGTAGAGCGACTTAACCCCCTTCTTCCAGGCCATCATATGGATCTGATGCAGGTCCCGCTTATGCACATCCGCCGGCAAGAACACATTGACGGACTGGCTTTGGCACACGAAGGGCGCGCGGTCTGCCGCGTGCTCCACGATCCACCGCTGATCCAATTCGAACGCCGTCTTGTAAACCGCCTTTTCCTGCTCGGTCAGGAAATCAAGATGCTGCACGCTGCCCTGTTTCAGCGTGATCGACGACCACACCTCGTCCGTATCCATCGTCTTCTCTGCCAGCAGCTTCTGCAAATGCCTGTTCCGCACTGTAAAACTTCCTGACAGCGTCTTCTGCAAGAATACGTTTGCCGCAATCGGCTCGATCCCCGGCGACGAATTCCCCGCAATGATCGAAATCGAAGCCGTCGGTGCCAGCGACATCTTGTGCGAGAACCGCTCCATGATGCCGTATTCCTCGGCATCCGGGCACGCGCCGCGCTCCGCCGCCAGCACCGCTGACGCCGCGTCCGCCTGCGCGCGGATGTGCTTGAAGATGCGCTTGTTCCACACCTTCGCCATGACGCTTTCCCACGGCACGCCGAGAAACTGCAGGAACGAATGGAACCCCATCACGCCGAGCCCCACACTCCGTTCCCGCATCGCGGAATACTTCGCCTTCTCCATCCCCGACGGCGCGCGGTCGATGAAATCCTGCAGCACGTTGTCGAGGAACCGCATCACGTCCTCAATGAACGTCGGATGGTCCCGCCACTCGAACCAGTTCTCCAGATTCAGCGAGGCCAGGCAGCACACCGCGGTGCGCTCGCGCCCATGATGATCCGGCCCGGTTGGCAGCGTGATCTCGCTGCACAGGTTGGAGGTCTTCACCTCCAGCCCCGCCAGCTTGTGATGCACCGGCTGCGCGCGGCTCACGTGGTCAGAGAAGATCAGGTATGGCTCGCCGGTCTCGATGCGTGAAGTGAGGATGCGAATCCACAGGCTGCGCGCCGAGATCGACCGCACCGCGGATCCGTCCTTCGGCGAGGTGAGCGCCCACGGCTCGTCTGCCTCCACCGCGCGCATGAACGCGTCCGGCACCAGGATGCCGTGATGCAGGTTGAGTGCCTTGCGATTCGGATCGCCGCCGGTGGGACGACGGATTTCGATGAACTCCTCGATCTCTGGATGCGACACCGGCAGATACACCGCCGCCGACCCGCGCCGCAGCGAGCCCTGAGAAATCGCGAGCGTCAGCGAATCCATCACCCGGATGAACGGGATCACGCCCGAGGTCTTGCCGACCGCGCCCACCTTCTCCCCAATGGACCGCAGATTACCCCAGTAGGAGCCGAGCCCGCCGCCCTTCGAGGCCAGCAGCACATTCTCGTTCCACAATCCGACGATGCCATCCAAGCTGTCGGCCGCCTCATTCAGGAAGCAGGAGATCGGCAGGCCGCGATTCGTGCCGCCGTTGGACAGCACCGGTGTCGCCGGCATGAACCAGAGCTTGCTGATGTAGTCGTAAAGGCGCTGCGCGTGCCCAGGGTCGTCGCCATAATAGGACGCGACCCGGCCAAACAGGTCCTGGAAGTCCTCGCCAGGCATCAGGTAGCGATCCGACAGGGTGGCGCGTCCAAACTCGGTCAGCAGCGCATCCCGCGAACGGTCCACGCGGACCTGGTGGCGCCCCGGCATCTGGACTGCGTCAAGCACGTTGGCCTCCCCTGAATCGGTCATGTCCTCGAGTTCTCCCATCCTGGCGACCGGTTTCGTGACCGTGCAATCAAGATATGGCGTGCCGTGAATGATTCATACACAACATACGCCCCGACTGTTGCCGCTGCGCCACAATGTTGACGTTTTGTGCCACGCGTCCAGCGAACCTGCACTGTAGCCCACAGGGGCGCCTGCCCCAAGCCCTGGCCCCGCTTCTCCCCGCGCGCCACAACATGTGGAGAACCCACGCGCGGACAGATTATGGCGTCATTTCAATGCTTTCCATGCTTCGGCCGGGTCAACACCGGGCGTAGGAACCAGCCGTGACCGAAAGCCTGCCCGCGCCAATAGCGCTGCCCTCCGCTGTCCGCCTGACCGGATTCGAGCGGGATGACGTCGTCGGCATCGCCGCTGTGCTGGCCGTCGGCGGCACGCTCTCCTGGCTCTGCAGGTCATTCCGTTGATCTTCCGTCCTGGGGGCCGGCATTGCATTCGGGTCCTATTGACATCACGCATTGCATCGCCGATAATGGTTGGTATGAAGCTCACCACCTTCCTCGCCAGATATGGCACCGATGAAGCCTGCCGCTCCCACCTTGAGAGCGTGCGGTGGCCCCATGGCCCGGTCTGCGACCGTTGTGGCACCGTCGATGACGCATCGGTGGTGGCCAATCGGCCGGGCGTCTACCGGTGCCGG
>JASHVB010000712.1 GCA_030039695.1 Acetobacteraceae bacterium | reverse complement strand
CAGCGCATCGAGCGGGGCAAGCGCCTGCATCGTCACCAACGGCTCTAGCTCGCCATGCAGCGCACCGACCAGGCTGATCGTGTGCGCGCCGCCTTGCTTTTCTGCCTGCAGACGGATCGGCACTTGCGCCGGTTGCTCCGGCACATAGGTGACGTTGCCCGAGTAGTTTTTGAGGATGACGTCCCGCATCTTCTGCGCCTCTTCGATCGGGCGTAGTTGTGTCGAAAGGAACACCAAGTCGGCCGCGGCGGGCCGAATGTGTAGTGCGGTGACGAAAAGCAGGGCGCTAAGCGCGCCGACGATGCGTGGGTTCATAACCTGTCTCGTGGACGTGCCCTGTTCGTTTCGTTGTTGTGTCGCCGTCGCCTGGCGCTCGCCCGTTGGATGCGCGCGGGATCAGCCGGGCCGGCCAGACTTCGGTCGGTTGTGCACCATGCGCACCATCGATCAACTCGGTCAGCATTTCGAAGATAAGCATGCCGGCGCGCACGGTGGGTTGCTCGGTTGTGGCCGATGGCGGATCGGTGCAGCCGGCCGTCGGCAGGCCGTCGTAGCCGACGAGCGAAATATCCCGCCGCGCGTGCAACCCGGCCTCGAAAATAGCGTGTAGTGTTCCAATCTCGGGCGGCCCGTTGCACACAACACTGCGGTTGGTGGCGTACACTCTGCGAGTAGTGCCCGCATGAGCGTGAGCCCCGCCACCTTCGAAGGTTCGGTATAGCGCATCGCTCGAAGCGGGAGCGCCGCCTCGGCAACAACGCGCGCGCGGGTTGCCGCGGAGACCTCCGGAAATCCGCCGAGGGCGCAGCACACTGTCGTGACCGACAGCTCATACTGCGCGGCAATGGCGCGACGGGACACTGGACAGGACGTTCTAAATCGTTTTGAGTTGAGGGAAGCGGTAATTCAATTCGATTTGGCGGTCAATCCGCAGGAGCGACGATCGATGGCGGAATCCGTCCAGTCCTATGTCGTTGGTCAGAGCGACACCCGCCCCTGGGGCACGTGGCGCGTGATCGATGTCGGGGAGGGCTACGTAGTCAAGCGCATCACAGTGCGGCCAGGGCAGCGCTTATCGTTGCAGCGGCATCGGCATCGCGAAGAGCATTGGGTCGTCGTCGCGGGGGCGGCACAGATCGTACGCAGCGACGAAAGTTTCATGGTGGAGGTGGGCGGTGTGACCCGGATCCCGCTTGGGGCGACGCATCGCATTGCCAATCCCGGAACGGTGGACTTGATTTTCATCGAAGTGCAACTCGGCGCGTTGCTGGCCGAAGACGATATCGAGCGGTTAGATGATGTTTACGGACGGGTCCCCTCACGCGATGCGCGGTCTGCCAAAACACCGTAGGACTGCGTAACCGTCCTTTGGCGCCACGCCAAAGTACCTGTTGGAGATTCGGCCGTTCGGTCGCGTTCGATGGCCGTACCGGCAACGCAGAAGGCGCAGGCATCAGGCGCCTGACCGTCAAGCTGAAACTTGGTCGGTCGTTTGCCGCGGCGCGCTGGCTGGCGATCTCGACGTCGCTGCGCAGGCCATCGATGACGGCGCGCGACGTCCCTGCGCGGCCGGCGCGCTTCAGCTTGACCATTTGCAGCACCCTCGCCGAGTCATCAACTCTAAGGAGAACTTGCTCGCAGATCATCTGACCGGAACGGATCGGCGGCGGGCCTCGTGAAACCGCCAGCTTCCGACACAGCAGGCAGCGTGCTGTCGGGCAGGGGTGGTGAAGGCAAGTCGTTTTCCCACGCGCTGCGCAGATTTCCGACCCCGCCGTGTGAGCTGGATGAAGAGGTGAGCGCTCCCGGCGTCGCTGCAGTCGATCTGCACCGCTTGGTGGGTGTTCAGCGCCCGCAGCAGCCGATTGTGGCTCGTGACATTCGCACGGATCGGTGAGCAGTCCGTGCAGGGACTATGAAGCCTCCGTGGAGGCGATGTTGTTCAAGCTGAGATTCAGCCACCGGCACGGTTACGGTCGTGTCTCGCAGCGGAGGGTCAACAAATTGTGAGCCGCTGCGCCGGTTCAGGCGATCGCACGGGGAAACTGCATGAGCAGCACGTCAGCTCCGTCGGAGCCTCCAGCGCCCGCGAAGGCCGGGTCACGGGGGTGAACAAAGGCGCATGAGAGGCGTCCCAACGTCCCGCCGGCGCATTGCAGGCTGCCGGCGAGCACAAGCCAGTATTGCCCAGCGCCATGGTTCGTCGCGGGTCCGATGATAGCTGCGCCAGCCGCAAGGCGGTAGCGCCAGGCGGCCAAGCCGTCCGGGTCCGGCCCGAGCAGGATGCCCGTCCGGTCGTCGCGCAGCGACGCGGCCACGGCCTCGCGGTGCCGACGGTTGGCGACGGAGCGCAGCGCGGCACGGTTTTCCGCGCGCAGCATGTAGCGGGCGCCAGGGTCAAAGCCGTTACGCAGGGTGAAGTAGGTCAGACCCGCGGCGCCGGCGCGAATCGGGCCGTACGGGGTGTGAGCGCCGGCGAAATGCACCGCGACGGGATGCACCGCGTGCGTGCCCAGAGTGCCTTCGCCCGCCACCACGACCTGGAACTGGTCTGCCTGGTGGTAGTGCGCATTGGCAACTTCACCCGGATCCTGCTCTACCAGAAACGCCATGGGGAACAGGGCGTTGGCGGGTGGGTCGGGGTCGCCGGGTGCCATGTTGTAGCGGGTGCGGCCAAGATACAGCGTGTGCCAGAAGCCCATGCCGTCGCCGGCGACGGCGCGTTTGCGGTTGACGCGGGCCGCTTCGGCGGTAGCGATCAGTGTCATGCGTGAATCTCTGAGCGGGCGGCTGCACACGCGGCGCACTGGCCTTCAGCCTCGATCGTTGCCTTGCCGACGGTAAACCCACGGCGCTGTGCGGCGTCGTTCAGCGCGTGGGCGAGTTTGTGGTCCTCGATCTCGATGACGCGGCCGCAGCTTCGGCAGATCAGGAACTGCGCCGCGTGATCGCCGTCATGTGCGACGCAGCCGACGAAGGCCGAAAGGCGTTCGAGCTTGTGTACGAGTCCCTGCTCCTGCAGGAACTCGAGCGCACGGTAAACGGTAGGTGGTGCGGCACCATTGCGCGTTACGCGCAGGCGTTCGAGCAGGTCATAGGCGCCCGTGGGGGCAGCGGAGTCCAGGATCAGGCCGAGCACCTGACGGCGCAGATCGGTCAGCCGCGCGCCGCGGGTCTCGCAGATGCGGTCGGCACGATTCAGCAGTGTTTCGATCCTGGAGGAGAACCCCATCGGCGGCCCTCAGCAAAGGGTATGCGACAGGATAGCACGCGAGTGGCCAGACGCCACTGAGGTGCAGACGTGGCAGCTCTGCATGATTTCATGCGGTTGCATGTAGATCATCGCGTCGCAGTCGGTTCATGGTGGTTGCCATCCATAGACGCTGCGGCGATTTGCTAAAC
>JASHVB010000711.1 GCA_030039695.1 Acetobacteraceae bacterium | reverse complement strand
GGCGGCGGAACGCCTGGCGCCGGTGGTGGACCATTTCTGCGTCGGGCTCGGCCGCTGCGTGCACGACCTGTCGCGCAGGCTGCCTGCGGCGGCACAATCAACAGTCACTCATTAGACTCTGGACTGTCGTTCCGTGACGACCCACGCCAAAATCGTCTGCACTGCAGCCAGCCCGGGATCGTGGGACTTTCGAACGATCGTGAGCAATTGAAACCACAAGTCGTCGTCGGCGCCTTCCATGAACTCTAGAACTGCACCCGCCACAAAGTCCGCCACCGACAGAGACGCCGCCCCTGCGCGGCGTTCGATTTCTCGCGCAACATCGGACGGCCGGGTCGTCACGACGCTGTTCGCGACCTCAGGACAATCAAGCCGCGCGATCAGTTCTCCAAGCACAGTTGGCCGCTGCTCCTCAGTAACGCCTGGCCGCGCCAGGCCCCATGACAAGCACATTCATTGAACGAGTGGCGCTTTTGTTCCGTTGAGGTCGGCGCCCTGAATATCGGCCCTCCCCGCCGGAACGCTGATGTATTGCCGGAGCGCCTTCTCCTCGACCATGACCCGAAGGCGTTCAGCGATCTCGTCGCGCACCAATTCGAATGGCAGCCGGCACCCGCTCCCGGATCGCGGGCAGAAAGGAAGCAAAACAAGATCGCGGTCACAAGGAGAGCGGCCGCGTGGACCCTTGGCACCGATGGCCAGCCGAAGCTGTTCACAAGAAACGGTGCGACGAACATGTTCAGCGCCGCGCCCGCGGTGCCAGCGCCAAAGAATCCCGTCGCGAACCCGCGACTCTCTTTTGGAAAGAAGCGCGCAACACAGGGCGTGCCGACAGAGAAAGAGGCGCCAACCAGTCCGAGGGCCAGGCCGACCAGCAGGAACTGCCAGAGCGCGCTCGCATAGGACGAGATCCACAACGGGATGGCGCAGCCCACGAGGAGGAGGAGCAGCAGCATGATGATGCGTCCGCCGAAGCGATCTGTCCAAATGCCAAGCGGCAAACGGAACCCCGCTCCCGTCAGGACCGGGGTGGCGGTGAGAAGCCCGAGCTGGGTCGAGTTCAGATTGAGCTGAGCGCGAATCGGTATGCCCGTGAGCCCGAACATCGTCCACACCGCGAAACACGCGGTGAATGCCCAGGTGGTGACGAACAGGACCGAGAGATTTCCAGACTTTGGCATCCTGCTTCCGGTCCCCCAAGCCTTTGGCAGTGAACCGCTTAGGCCAGCCATACTGGCGACGGTGAGGATCTCGCCCTGATGCGTTCTTCACGTTCCGTCCACGTGCCTGTTGTCGGCACTGATCGCTCGCCTTTCCCCAGCATGACGCCCTGCGAGCTAGCGATTTCGAGCTCCCGGCTTTCGGCGATGCGGCGCGACGACATTATCAGGCGTTCTGCCGACATTGTCACAGTTACCTGGTGCCGCAGAGCTCACCGTGATCGCGGCAACGACAAACGATCACCTGGCGACAGCAACCTGCACACAGGAAGAGGCGCCCCGATCATCGGTGGGGCGATCCTGTGTCGCAGACATGGCGTCGATGCAGAATTTGCAGGTTGCGCGCGGCGATGCTGTGGAGGTCAGGGATGACGAGCGGTGTCTCAAGGATATCCGACGTCCTAACCGAGTGCCGCGCCCGACATCCGCGTTGGCTGCCCGATCTCCCGGATTTTTGCAGCGACAAGGACCTTGAACTCATACTGGCTATGGGTATATGGGGCCGGCACGGCATCATATGGGTGTTTCGTGGCGGTTCGGCGTTGTCGGGCCGCGTTCAACCAGCAGGGATGACATGAGACCGCACTCTACCATCCAGCCATCGGAGAGCCACAGTAGGCGCTTAGCGCCTGCCGTGTCCGCTTCAGTTGGCTGGAACATTGCCCGGGCGGAGCATGCATCGATCGGGCCGTTGGCGCTGAAGCGCTAGGCCACATCGTCAGGCCCTTCCGGGCTCGAGCCACTGCTTGAGTCGAAGGAGAGGGCCAATGACCGGCTTCCTCAACCTTAGTCTGCTCCGGGCGCATGCGGCGCTCCGGGATCGTTGGCCCGATCGGGGGCCCGCGGCGCCCACGCGTCCTCGCTTGGTCGCGCAGTGGGCGTGCACCGCTGAAGGGCGTCTCGTCTGTCGCTGGCACACGGAAGATCGGACAGAACCCGTGCCATCGACCGCGGCTCGGTTCTGTGGCCGCGCCGTCTCATCGCGATCCACCTGCCGCTGACCCGGAGACGCATCATGACCGCGCAAAGCAGGCTGCTATCTCGTGAACTTGCAATGCCCGCGAGCTATACCGAGGGGCTGGAGGATCGCATTCGCGATCGTCTGCAGATCCAGCGTCTGCGTAGCGGCCGGAAAACCTTGGCCAACCGCCTGGCCTTGGGCCTCGCCCTCGTGGGTCCGGGACTGCTCGTGATGCTGGGTGACAACGATGCCGGCGGCGTCATCACCTATGCACAGACCGGCGCCACGTACGGGCTGAGCCTGTTCATCCCGTTGATGGTTCCGCTCGCGTTCATCGCCTACCTGGTGCAGGAAATGACGATCCGCCTGGGCGCCGTCACGCGGCGCGGCCACGCCGAGATGATCTGGAAGCGCTACGGCACATTCTGGGGCGCGTTTTCGCTTGTCGACCTGGTGGCCGCGAACATCCTCACACTGATGACCGAGTTCATCGGTGTGCGCGTCGCCAGCGCGGTGTTCCATGTTTCCTATCTGCTGACGATCCCGCTTGCCTTCGCATTCGTGGTCGGCGTCCTGGTGTTCCTCAATTATTTTACCTGGGAACGGGTCGCGCTGTTCATTGCGGCATTCAATCTGGTGTTCGTGCCGCTGGCGCTGTTCTCGCATCCGGACTGGGCAGCGATCGGGCGGACCTTCACCGGACAATCCGGCTGGGTCGTGCCGGGCGGTGTGCTCTCGGCGTCGTTCCTGATCCTGGTCTCGGCCAATTTCGGCACCACGATCGCGCCCTGGCAGCTGTTCTTTCAGCAGTCCTGCGTGGTGGACAAAGGCTTGTTGGTCAAGGACATCAAGGCCAGCCGACGCGACCTGATGCTTGGTGTGGTCGGCATGGCCGTCGTTGCCATCGCGATCATCGTCCTGGCTGGCCAGTATCTGCACGGCCTGCCGAACGCCTCCTCGCTCGATGACGATGCTGTGGTTCACGCGATCGGCCAGAGCGTGGGGCGGGCGGCGATGGTCGTGTTTGCGCTGGGTCTGCTGGAAGCCGGACTGATTGCTGCGATCGTGATCACCGCCAGCACAGCCTGGGCGATTGGCGAAGCCTTGGACGTGCCGCGGTCCGTCAATGTCTCGCCGCGCCGATCGGTGTATTTCTACGCGCCTGCCGTGCTGGGCACCGCCATTGCCGCGGGAACGCTGATGCTGCCGCATGTTCCGATCGGTTTTCTCAATCTCACGGTGCAGGTGATTGCCACGGTGTTCATGCCCGCGGCGATGCTGTTCCTGCTGATGCTGTTGAACGACCGCGAACTGATCGGTGAACATGCCAATTCGCCGCTGCGCAATGCGCTGTCGATCGGGGTGATGGTCCTGCTGATCGTGTGCAACGGCCTGTACGGCATCTCGACCATGTTCCCCAACGCGCTGTGAGGAGGCGTGGCATGACCAACCGTGACGAGTCCTTCGAAGAACTCCGCCGTCTCCGCAGCGCGTTTGACCGACCGTCGGGCGGTCCGCTCCGTCCGCGACACCGGCGGCAGCCCGATGACGACGCGGCGCTGACCGCCATTGCCCATGACGAAGGCTGGCTTGTGCCGCCGGCGGAGGTGACGCGTGTCGCACTGCGCCCTTGGCAGCAGGCGGTGTTCTGGGGGCTTCGGGTCTATATTGCGGCGATGCTGGTTGTCATGGCGATCGGTTTCGCCCATGTCGCGGCTGGCAAGTGAGCGGAACGCCGGTGGGGTCGGGGCAACCGAGCCATGATCGCAACCATCGCGTTGATCGAATTGGTCGGCTACGTCGTGCTGCTGCTCTGGGGAATGCACATGGTGCAGAGCGGCGTGGTGCGCGCATTCGGCTCCGATCTCCGCCGGGTCATCGGCCGCACGCTGAGTAACCGCTTTGCCGCCGCCGTCGCCGGCCTGGTCGTCACGGCACTGCTGCAGAGCAGTACGGCGACCGCGATGATGACGACGTCGCTGGCGGCTGATGGCACGGTCGCCTTGGTACCGGCGCTCGCTGTGATGCTGGGCGCGAATGTTGGCACGGCGCTGATCGTGAAGGCGCTGTCGTTCGACGTATCGTGGATCGTGCCGATCCTGATGATCGCCGGCTACCTGGCGTTCCGGCGTGGGCGCAAGGGCGTCGTCCACGACCTCGGGCGTGTCGGTATCGGGCTCGGGCTGATGCTGCTGGCCTTGCACCAGCTCGTCGTCACCATTCAGCCGGTGCAGACCGCGCCTGTGTTGCGCGAGCTGCTGGGCGCGCTGACGCGCGAGCCATTGCTGGACCTGGCGCTGGCGGCGATCCTCACCTGGGCAGCGCATTCCAGCATCGCCTCGATCTTGCTGATCATGTCGTTGGCGGCGGGCAACGTCGTCACCCCGCTCGCCGCGATCGCGCTGGTGCTTGGTGCCAATATCGGCGGCGCGATCCCGCCGGTGCTTGAAGCGACGACCACTGACCCCGCCAGCCGCCGCCTGCCGATCGGCAACCTGGCGTTCCGCGTGATCGGGGCCGTGGTCGCACTGCCATTCGCGCGCCCGATTGCACAGCTGCTCTGGCAGGCTAATCCTGATCTAAGGGCTGATGTCGTTGACTTTCACATCGCCTTCAACGTGGGCCTCGCTGTCGTCTTCATCTGGATACTCGACCCCGCGGCGCGTGTGTTGGCCATCGCGTTGCCTGAGCGGCAGAAGAAGGCGGACTCGACGGCCGGGCCGCTGTATCTCGAACAGGCAGTGCTGGATGCGCCCTATCTTGCCCTGACCAATGCCTCGCGCGAGGCATTGCGAATGGGTGACCTGGTGGACGCGATGCTACGCCGGTTGTTGCAGGCACTGGTGGCGAACGATCTGGAAGCGCTGAAGGAACTCGCCCGCAATGGCAAGGCGCTCGACGGGTTGCAGGAGGCGGTGAAGGCCTATCTGACGCAACTCGGCACCGACCAACTGTCGGACGCTGACGCGACGCGCCACGGCCATATCCTCGATTTCTCGGTCAATCTCGGCCATGCCGGCGACATCATCGAGCGCGGGCTTGCAGATGCCGCGTCACGCAAAATGAAACGCGAGATCGGACTGCATCCCGAGGACGAGACGGATCTTCGCAGTTTCCATGCCTGTGTGCTGGAAGACCTGAGACTGGCGATGGCCAGCCTGATGACAGAGGATCGCCGGTCGGCCCAGAGCCTGCTCGACGCAAAGCGGAACCTGAATGCGATGGAGCGAGCGGTGGGGCGGCGCCATTTGAGCCGGCTGGAGGGCCGGCCGAAGGGCGACCTGGAGGCCAGCACGCTCTATTTGGCGATCCTGCGCGACCTGCGGCGCGTCAACTCGCATCTCGCCGCTGTGGCCTACGATGTGCTCGGCCTGTCAGACGCCCAGGAAGCGGCGGACGAGCCGGCGGCG
>JASHVB010000080.1 GCA_030039695.1 Acetobacteraceae bacterium | reverse complement strand
GCGCGCTTCAGCCCGACGACGCCGAGCAGGTTGTCGACCTCGGGCGGCAGGGGGCCGAAACGATCGACCAGTTCCGCGGCCATGGCTTCAGTTTCCGCATCCGACGCCAGTGCGCCGATGCGGCGATACAAACCCAGCCGCACGGGCAGATCGCGCACATAATCCTCCGGGATCAGCACGGGCAGCCCGAGCGAGATGTTCGGCGTCCAGTCGCGTTCGGCACCGGCGCCGCGACGGCCTTCGCCGGCGCGTATTTCGGCAACCGCGTCCTCCAGCATCTGCTGGTACAACTCGATGCCGACTTCGCGGATATGCCCGGATTGTTCGTCGCCAAGCAGATTGCCAGCGCCGCGAATGTCCAGATCATGCGAGGCAAGGGTAAAGCCAGCGCCCAGTGAATCCAGCGTCTGCATTACCGTCAGCCGCTTCTCTGCCGCCGCGGACAGGCGCAGGTTCTGCGGCCAAGTGAGATAGGCGTAGCCGCGCTGCTTGCCGCGTCCGACGCGGCCGCGCAATTGGTAGAGCTGACCCAGCCCGAACATGTCCGCGCGATGGATCACCAGCGTGTTCACAGCCGGCATGTCGAGACCGCTTTCCACGATGTTGGTGGACAGCAGGATGTCGAATTTGCCGTCGCTGAACGCGGTCATCACGCGTTCCAGCTCGGTCGGCGGCAAGCGGCCATGCGCCTGGGCCATGCGCGCCTCCGGCACGATCTCGGCGAGGCGCTCGGCCATGCGCGGCAGGTCCTCAATACGGGGCACCACGCAGAACACCTGGCCGCCGCGGAAACGCTCGCGCTGGATCGCTTCGCGAATCACCACGCTGTCGAACGGCATGATGAAGGTGCGCACCGCCAGACGATCGACCGGCGGCGTTGAGATGATGCTCATTTCCCGCACGCCGGTCAGCGCAAGTTGCAATGTGCGCGGGATCGGCGTCGCGGTCAGAGTCAGCACGTGCACGTCCGACTTCAACTGCTTCAGCCGCTCCTTGTGGGCCACGCCGAAATGTTGTTCCTCGTCGACGACGAGCAGCGCCAGTTCGGCAAACTGCACCGACTTCGACAGCAGCGCATGCGTGCCGATGACAATGTTCACGGTGCCGTCGGCCAAGCCCCGCTTTACGTCGGCCTGCTCTTTCGCAGGAACCATGCGCGAGAGCTGCGCCACCTTCATCGGCAACCCGGCGAAGCGTTCCGAGAACGTGCGGAAATGCTGACGCGACAACAGCGTCGTGGGCACCACCACAGCGACCTGAGCGCCGCTCATCGCGGCGATGAAGGCGGCACGCAGTGCGACTTCCGTCTTGCCGAACCCCACATCGCCGCAGATCAGCCGGTCCATCGGCCGGCCCGACGCGAGGTCCTCCAGAACATCGGCGATGGCGCGGGCCTGGTCCTCAGTCTCGGCGAAGGGGAAGCGCGCGCAGAACTCGTCCCATGCGCCTTCGCCCGGCAACATCATCTCGGCGTCGCGGATCTGGCGCGTGGCGGCGATGCGGATCAGCTCGGCCGCCATGTCGCGGATGCGCTGCTTCATCCGCGCCTTGCGCGTCTGCCAGCCGGCACCGCCGAGACGGTCCAGCGCCACGCCCTGCGTCTCGCTGCCGTAGCGCGACAGGACCTCGATGTTTTCGACCGGCAGATAGAGTTTCTCGTTGCCGTCGTAGATCAGGCGCAGGCAGTCGTGCGGCGCGCCGGTGATGCGGAGCGTCTCCAAACCGTCGTAGCGGCCAATGCCGTATTCCTGATGCACGACGAGATCGCCCTCGGCGATTTCGGTGGCCTCGGCGATGAACTGGTCGGCACGCTTGCGCCGCCGGGGCGGCCGGCTGATGCGTTCGCCCAGCAGGTCTTGTTCGCCGACCAGGGCGAGGCGCTCGGCGACGAAGCCGCGCTCGAGGCCCAGTGTCACGAGTGACACAGAGCCAGCCGGCTTACGCCGTACCGCCGCCCAGCTCTCTTCCTGTACGACGTCCTTGAAGCCATGCTCGCGCAGCAGGTTGGCGAGGCGCTCGCGCGAGCCTCGAGTCCATGCGGCGACGACGACGCGGCGCCCTTCGTTGCCCCAGCGCTCAGCCTGAGCGCGAAGCTGGTCGAATACGTTGACGCCGGGCCTGGCGCCGGACTGGGCGAACACCGGGCCCGGGCGACCGCGGCCGTCCACGCCCTGCGCACCGTCCGGCATGGCGAAGGGACTGAACGCCAACAGCGGGCCGAACGCCAGCATTTCGTCCCAGTCCTTGCGGTCGAGGTAGAGCCGGTCGGGCGGCAGGGGGCGATACGGCACCTCGCCGTCGCGCGGGCCGCTGCGGCGGGCGGCGTAGTGATCGGTGATCATCTCCAGACGCGCCGCCAAGACCTCGTCGGTCTGGTGGTCCAGGCTGACCGAGGCGTCGGGTAGGTAGTCGAGCAGGTTCTCCATCGTAGGATGGAACAGCGGGAGCCAGTGCTCCATGCCGGGATGACGGCGGCCATCGGAGATGGACTGGTAGATCGGGTCATCCGCCGCCTGCTGGCCAAACAGGTCCCGCCAAGCGGTGCGGAAGCGTGCGATGGCGTCCTTGTCGAGCGGCACCTCGGAGACGGGACGCAGAGTGAGGCACTGGCGGCGGTCTTCGCTGCGCTGCGTGCTGGGGTCGAAGACGCGGATCGATTCGATCGAATCGCCGAACAAATCGAGCCGGACCGGGTCAGCCTCGCCGGCCGGGAAGACGTCGATGATGCCGCCGCGCATGGCGTATTCGCCCGGCTCCATGACCGTGCCGGCGCGGCCGTAGCCGTTGGATTCGAGGAACTGGGCCAGCTTCTCCGGCTGGATCGCACCGTTCACGCGCAACGCCATGCTGGCGCCGGCAAAGGCGGCACGCGGGGGGACCCGCTGGACGAGCCCGTTGACAGTCGTCAGGACGATGCGAGGGTTGGTCGGCTTTTCAAGCAACCGCGCGAGTGTGGCGATGCGTTCGCTGACGAGCACCGGGTTGGGAGAGACGCGGTCGTAGGGCAGGCAGTCCCAGGCGGGGAAGCGCAGGATTTCGGCTTCCGGCATGACGAAGGCGAGCGCCTCGGCCAGCCGTGCCATACGGGCGTCGTCGCGGGCAACGTGGAGAATTGGGGCGGCGTATTCGCGGCGGCGTTGGGCAAGCAGGAACGCGTCCCAGCCTTCAGGTGCGGCCCAGACCTGGATGGGAGT
>JASHVB010000710.1 GCA_030039695.1 Acetobacteraceae bacterium | reverse complement strand
GGGTGGTGTGCCAACGGCAGCGCGCTTCTTGCGCACCTCCACCTGCACCACCTTCGACCGACCGTGGCTGAAGCTTTGCCGTACGGACCCCGCGTCCACAGTGCGTCCGAGCTCCAGCCGTCCTGTGGTCGGACGGAGGGAGAGCCGGCCTTTGGCGGCGTCCTGATCGTTGCTTTCGCTCATGCTTTACCCGTTGGCACCCGCTTCTTTACGCACTGCGGCAGTTCCCTGCCGCGTCTTTCTCAACCCGTCCAGACGCTCTGCTTCAATGCAGAGTTGATCCGCCAGTTTCCCCGGCAAAATCGCCACATGCACCACGCGATCCCGCCCGAATATCCGCCCCAACGCCGCCGCCGGCAAAGGCTCTAGCACCCACAACCCCGCTGCGCCCGAAACCATCCGGGCACGCTCCGCGGGACTGCCATCCGATGCCTCCAGCATCAGCCGTGCGCGGCCATCCCGGACCCACTCCCGCGCCTTCTCTTGGCCCGCGACCGCCTGCCCGGCGCGCCGCGCCAAGCCGAGCAGCTCGCCGATCCGGCGGACCAGCGCCACCTCAAGCGTGGCAAGGAAATCCGGGGGCAGTGTGACCGGCCCGCGCGCGGCCTTGGCGAATGCACGCGCCAGGGCTCCTTTCGTGAGGGTCGCTTCTATCACATCCCCCGACGCGCTCAACCACATTCCCCGGCCGGGCAGCCGGCCGGTGAGATCAGGCACAAGCGAGCGATCCGGCCCGACAACGAACCGAATCAGGCGCTCTTTCGGCAAGCGCTCGCGCGTGACTACGCAGCGACGCAGCGGGCCGGATTCGCTCGGCTCGTCGTCCGCAAGAGGCGCATCCAGCAGGTCATGCTGCGCCGTGGCTCGCCTCCTCGGCCGGCGCTTGCTCGCCCTCGAACCAGTGCGCGCGCGCGGCCATGATCACGTTGTTCGCCGTCTCCTCATCCATGTTGTCGGTACCGACGATCTCAATGAGCTCGTCCGATGCGAGGTCGCCCAGGTCATCCAGCGTCTTTACGCCTTTGTCACCGAGCGCCACCAGCATGGCTGGGGTCAGCACGTCGATCGCCGCGACTTCATCGGTCACGCCCAGTGCGACACGGCGCTCGTTCAGCTCATTGTCGCGGCGGGTAATGAAAGCTTCCGCGCGGCGAATCAGTTCTTCCGCGACGTTCTCGTCGAAGCCTTCGATCGCGGCGACTTCCTCGAGCGGCGTGAACGCTAGTTCCTCGACCGAGTTAAATCCTTCTGTCACCAGCAGTCCGGCGATCACGTCGTCCACGTCCAGCGCTTCGACAAACAAGCTGGAGCGGCGGCGGAACTCTTCCTGGCGGCGCTCGCTTTCTTCCGCCTCCGTCAGGATGTCGATGTCCCAGCGGGTCAGCTGCGATGCGAGCCGCACGTTCTGGCCGCGCCGCCCAATTGCCAGGCTGAGTTGCTCATCAGGCACCACGACTTCGACGCGGCCTGCTTCCTCGTCCATCACCACCTTGGTGACTTCGGCAGGAGCAAGCGCGTTTACCACGAACGTCGCGGCCTGTGGGGACCACGGAATGATATCGATCTTCTCGCCTTGCAGTTCCTGCACCACGGCCTGCACGCGCGAGCCGCGCATGCCGACGCAGGCACCCACGGGATCGATCGACGAATCGCGGCTGATCACTGCCATCTTTGCGCGGCTGCCGGGGTCGCGCGCAACGGCCTTGATCTCGATGATGCCGTCGTAGATTTCCGGCACTTCCTGCGCAAACAGCTTCGCGAGGAAGCCAGGATGCGTCCGGCTCAAGAAGATCTGCGGACCGCGCGGTTCCTCGCGCACATCGTAGATGTAGGCCCGCACGCGATCGCCATTTCGAAAACTTTCGCGGGGGATTAGTTCGTCACGGCGCAGCAGGGCCTCGGCGCGGCCCAACTCCACCATCAGGTTGCCGTACTCGGTGCGCTTGACCACCCCGTTGATGATCTCGCCCACCCGGTCCTTGAATTCCTCGTACTGCTTTTTGCGCTCCGACTCGCGCACGCCCTGCACGATGACCTGCTTCGCAGTCTGTGCGGCGATGCGCCCGAAATCGATCGGTGGCAGCGGATCAACGATAAAATCGCCAAGTCCCTTATCGGGGAACAACTTGCGGGCGATGGTGACCGGCATCTGGGTTTCTTCGTTCTCCACCGACTCGACGATCTCGGTCCAGCGGGAGAGGCGCACGTCGCCGGTTTTGCGATCGATCGTGGCGCGGATGTCCTTCTCGTGGCCGTACTTCGCGCGGCCAGCCTTCTGGATGGCCTTTTCTAGGGTGTCCAGCACCTCTTCGCGCTCGATTCCCTTTTCGCGCGCGACGGTGTCAGCGACCAGCAGCAGTTCGGGGCGGGCGACAGCGGTATCCATGTGCGGCCTCTGTCAGTTGGGCTTGGTTGGGGTTTCGGTTGCGTCGATCAGCGCGTCGGTCAGCACCAACTTGGCGCTCCGCATGTCGTTCAGCTTGAGCGCGACGACGCTGGAGTCGTCCAGGCGCAGGCGGGCGGTTTCCTCGTCCGCGCCGAGGGCGATGCCAGAGAACCGCTTTCGGCCGTCGAGCGGCACGTTGAGTTCGACGCGGGCGAGATGGCCGGCGAAGCGGTTCCAGTCCTTCACGCGCGTCAGCGGGCGGTCGATACCGGGCGAGCTGATCTCCAGCGTCCACGGCCCAGGCAGCGGGTCTTCCACGGTCATCACGGCGTTGAAGTGACGGCCGAGGTGCTCGCAGTCATCGAGTGTGACCGCGCTGCCATCGGCGCGGTCGACCATGATCTGCACGGTAGGCCGATCGTGGCCGAGCACGGCGACGCGCACCAGCTCGTAGCCCATGTCGTGCAGGGACGGCTCGACGAGGGCGACGATGCGGGCTTCCAGGCCGGTTGGTCGCGGATGGAGTTGGTCCAAACAAAAAAGGCGGCCTGTGAAGGCCACCCCCCGTTTCGCAGCGGAGAATGTGATTGAGCCGGCTAAATAGCGAGCCAACGGTCGGTTGGCAAGGGTTGGCGGTCTTTAACCACCCATTGTGTCGGGTGGCGGGATGAAAGCGGTCCCGCCGTCTGCACCGACCGTATGCCCAAAGCCATACCTGATCAGCCGCGCGTTCCGGCCGC
>JASHVB010000709.1 GCA_030039695.1 Acetobacteraceae bacterium | reverse complement strand
GTGCGCTTCACCGCGCCGGATATTTCCGTGACGGTGTATTCGGGAATGTTCGAGACGGGCGACGGAGCCAGGTCGTTCATGCGCCGACAATAAACCCGGTCGCGTTCCCTGTCATTGCGGGGCGCGGAGCGCCGAAGCAATCTCGCGCGGGAATTGCATCGGCCCGAAGGGGCCGCGCAACCACAGCTCGACGGAGACCCTGCCATGCAGTGCAAGAGCGGCGCAGAGCATGTCCAGTCGTTGCGCGACGGGCGCACCGTCTACATCGACGGCGCGCTGGTCGACGATGTCACCACACACCCCGCGTTCCGCAACGCGGTCGCGTCCGCCGCCCGGTTTTACGACTTCCAGTCCCAGGCCGAGAACCTGTCGTGGATGACCTTCGTGCCGAATGGCGCCACGAGGCGGGTCAGCCGCGCCTGGCAGATGCCGCGCAGCTACGTGGAGCTCGTGGACCGGCGTAAGGCGCTGCAGGCCTGGGCACAGCTCAGCTACGGCTTCGTTGGCCGCTCGCCCGACCACGTCGCGTCGGCGCTCATCGGCCAGCGCATGGGGATCGAGGTCTTCCGCAAGCACGGTCCCGCGCGCGCCAAAGCACTGATCGACTACGTTGACTACGCCACACAAAACGACCTCTACCTCACCTATGTCATCGTCAACCCGCAGGCCGATCGCTCGAAGGGTTGGGGCGATCAGGCCGAGGAGCTCGTCGCGCAGATTGTCGATGAGGATACCGCTGGCCTGACCATCCGCGGCGCCAAGATGCTCGGCACCAGCTCGATCATGGCGAACGAGGTGTTTGTCGCCAACCTGCAGCCACTGAAGCCCGGCGAAGAGCCTCTCGCGTTCTCGTGCGCGTTACCGATGAACACGCCCGGCCTGCGGGTACTGTCGCGCAAGAGCTACGAAGCGCACGCCGTCTCCCTCTACGACAATCCGCTGTCATCGCGCTTCGACGAGAACGATGCGCTGGTATATTTCGAAGACGTGAGGGTGCCGTGGGATCGTGTCTTCGTGCATCGCGACACCGATATGTGCCGCGCACAGTTCCACGACACACCAGGCCATGTCTTCCAGAACTACCAAGCGCAGATTCGTCTGTCGGCGAAACTGAAATTCCTGGTCGGCCTCGCGCACCGTATCACGGAGGCGATCGGTACCACCTCCTTGCCGCAGGTGCGCGAGCAACTCGGCGCGTTAGCCGCGAACGCGGGCATGGTGGAGGCGATGCTATCGGGCATGGAAGCCTCGGGCACGCAGCGTGGCGAATTCTACCTGCCCAACCGCCATATGCTGTATGCCGCGCACGCGACAACGCAGGAACTGTACCCACGTATGATCAACCTGATCCGGGACCTGGCCGGTGGCGCACTGATCATGCAGCCATCCTCGTTCCGCGATTGGGGGGACCCCGCGTTGGCGGCGATTCTCCACCGGACGCAGCGTTCCGCGAGCTTCGATCCGGCACAAAAGAGCAAACTGCTGAAGGCCGCTTGGGATGCCATCGGCTCGGAATTCGCGTCGCGGCATGTGCAATACGAGATGTTCTACGCAGGCGCCCGCTTCGTGACGACCGGACACAGCTACCGCACCTATGATTGGGCGGCGGCGCTCGGCATGGTAGATCAATTGCTGTCAACCTACGATCTGGCCTCGGCTACATCCGCGGCCGAGGCCTGACCAGCGGGAGCCCTCGAATGCGCGTTCTGGTCATCGGTTCCGGCGGACGCGAACACGCGCTTTGCTGGTCGCTCGCGGCGAGCCCGCTGCTGACCAAACTCTGGTGCGCGCCAGGTAATCCCGGCACGGCACAGCATGCGGAGAACGTGCCGATCGGTGCGCTCGACCTGGCGGCGATGGTCGACTTCGCGTGCGACAATCACGTCGATCTGGTTGTCCCTGGACCAGAGGCACCACTTGTCGCCGGCATCGCCGACGCAATGGAAGCGGCCGGCGTCGCGTGCTGTGGTCCGTCCCGTGGCGCCGCGCAGCTGGAAGGCAGCAAGAGCTTCACCAAGGAAGTCTGTGACGCCGCCGGCATTCCCACCGCGCTGTGGGAACGTTTCGATGATGCCGACGCGGCGCGCGAATTCATCCGCCGCCGCGGCGCGCCGATCGTGGTGAAGGCCGACGGGCTCGCCGCCGGCAAAGGCGTTGTTGTTGCCACGCGTGAAGACGAGGCGCTCGCCGCGATCGACGGCATGATGGACGCCCGCGTTTTCGGCGACGCCGGGGCCTCCGTGGTGATCGAAGAATGCCTGGTCGGCGACGAAATCTCCTTGTTCGCCCTCTGTGACGGTGAGACGGCTCTGTTGCTCGGCTCGGCGCAGGATCACAAACGTCTCGGCGATGGCGACACCGGACCGAACACCGGCGGCATGGGATCCTACACTCCGGCGCCAATGTTCACACCAGCACACGAACAGGCTGCCATGGAGCGCATCATTCAGCCGACCCTGACGGAAATGGCGCGGCGCGGCATGCCGTTCCGCGGGATTCTCTATGCGGGCCTGATGCTGACCGACGAAGGCGCAAAGCTGATCGAATTCAACGTGCGGTTTGGCGATCCGGAATGCCAGGTGCTGCTGCCGCGGCTGATGTCCGATCTGCTGCCGGCACTGCAAGCCGCCTGTGACGGCGAGCTGAAGAACTTCAACCTGCGCCTCTACGAGAACGCCACGCTCGGGGTGGTGATGGCGGCACGCGGCTATCCGGACGCGCCGCAGCACGGCAGCACCATTCGCGGCATCGAGCATGCTTCGGCGCTGCCGGGTGTGCAGGTGTTTCATGCCGGGACCGCCGCCGACGCCGATGGTACGCTGCGTGCCGCCGGTGGCCGGGTGCTGACTGTGTGCGGCACCGGTCGCACGCTCCGCGCCGCACATGATGCGGCGTATGCCGCCGTAAACGCGATTGACTGGCCCGAGGGGTTCTGCCGGCGCGATATCGGCTGGCGGGCGCTACGCCCGAGCGCCGGCGGCGTTGCGGGCTGATCCCAGCGGTCCCATCCGATGACCGGTCTCGACGCCTGGCTGTCGTTCGCCGGTGACGGCTGTGCGGAACGCCCGCGCAGTCCTTCTGGTGGATTCGCGTCGACTTCCGATGGGCAACCACAGTCTGTAGTGTCCAGTCGCTTCCGTGCATCCGCACCACGCTGCGGTTCGATTTGGTCGCTGGCCACCAACGTTACACAGCGTGCCGGGATTCCACGTCTTGGGCACACACCCAACGGCGCCGGGCCTTCATTTGCGCAGGCACAATATTGCTGTCGAGACGCCCAACGAGGCCGAGCCGCTTGGTCTCGTAGGCGAACCCCTCGTCTTTTCGGCGCTGCGATACCATGAAGGTCAGCGGACGCGTGTGCCAGGTAGGACGTTAAGGTTCGACTAGCTTCCCGTTTGCGAGATCATCAGTGACGCGATGGGCCGGTATATGGCCTCAGCCCAAGCCAGGTTTGAGGAGGTCCTGCTTTGCACTCAGATCATTGAGGAGCCATCGGCGCTCCCCGGCCACACCCATCTGTGTCTTCTCCGCTTGTGGCTGATTGTCGGTGACGGCCATTTTGGTATGCCGACCGAACTCCCCAAGAGAGATTGCGTCTGATACCAACGGGCCCTATCCAATGACCGGTTAGGGTGGATAGGGGGAATGGCAGCTTCCGGGATGTAGCTTGCGATTGCAGACATCCGCACTGGACTTTCGTATCACTCAAATACCTGAGAGCAGCCGGTGCGCGGTCGGTGCGAAAATCTTGATATTTGTCCCGCCGGATCCTGCGTATTTTTGGAGTAGTGGATCGGATGACAACCGTTCACGATTTTGGACCGCTGTTTGAGGGAAGACCGCAAACTTTGCGACAGAGCCAACGACACCATCGCACCCAGTCAGCAACCAGCTTGAAGCGGTTATTTATTGGCAAGTCCTTAGTGCGGCTTGTGATAGATAAACGAAATTGCGTTGGGCGCTGCAGGCCGAAGTAGGCTATTGGGAATTTGCGTCTTGAGAGACAGGCCTGTGGTTTCGCTCAGCGATACGGTGTAAGTCTTTCCCCCTATTTTATATGAGTTATTCAGTACGAAATATCCTGCGACATTTGTCGTATAGAGAGGGGCAGGCATGTACGGTCCTCGCAATGCATGCCACGCATTGAGACCTGCACCGCCTGCGCCGGCCTTGAACGCGCTGTATTTGGCGATGACATCGGTGGTCACGGCTTGCCATTCAAGTTCCGCCTCCGTCGGAGGCGCGGGGACAGGCGGCACCCTTGGCGGTGGAAAAGTCTTTGTTCCT
>JASHVB010000708.1 GCA_030039695.1 Acetobacteraceae bacterium | reverse complement strand
TGTATTTCGGATTAACCGTCTGCACGTGGACGCCAGCCGTGCTGCCTTGTAGGTCAGAAAGGAGCGAAGCTGAGCGAATGCCCAGCTGTGGTGCGCGCGTCGCTGCGACCGTCGAACCGTTGTCCGTTCACGGATGCCCGTGAGGTCTTCAAAGGCAATCCCGCTCCCGGTGTCGTTGGCCTTCCGCACGATGTCCTTACTGATCCGGTGGTTGAGGTCGGTGGCGAAGCGCCCCTCCTGCGCCTGCGCCGGCTCAACAGTCGCTTGGCGGATTTGGTTCCTTTCTTCTGGCGTTTGCGACGGAGCCGCGCGTGCCGGCGCCGAAGGCCGGCGTTCAACGCGCCGCAGAAGCTGTCACCGTTGCTATCGGCAGCAATGTTGCGATGCCCGAGGTCAACGCCGAGATACTCGGCCGGATCGCCCGCCGGCACGTCAGCCACGTCGATCGTCACGGAGAGGAAGAACATCCCGTTGCGGTGTATCAGGGCGGCTTGTCGACGCGCCCGATCCAACCGCGCTTGTTGGTAGGCTCCGCACACCCACGGCATGATCTACCTGCCATCGTTGGTCAGGACCGAGACCCGATCGGCGCCCTTCCAGGAGAGAATACGCCGGTCGTAGACGATGGCGCCGCCGGGCCGAAACGTCGGCTGAACGGCTTTGTCACGCTTGTAGCCTTCCACGACTTTGGCGATCGCCCGCACGGTCATCTGAGCGGCGAGGCCGAAGTCTCGCCTGATGTCGTGGTAGGCGAGCTTCTGCAACGCGACTTTGTTTGCGCACCGTTTGGCGAGGGCAACAGCGGCGAGCGCATCGCAGGCAGCGTTGAACCGCTCCATCGTCCGCAGCATGGCATCGGCCTGCTCGGGCGTAGGCAGCAGTTTCAGTTGCATGGTCAGGTGCATCGACACCTATTCAGGAAACGCTCAATAGGACAGCAAGTGCGCCGCGCTTTCTCGCGGCCCGCTATCCCTCAGAGGCCTGAAGTCCGGGGCTTCCCACGGAGGTCCAGGTGAGGACAGACCCAACCGCTTCAGATCGCCGTCTTCGGCCCGAGCGTTGGCGCAGCCGAGGTGATGGCGCCTGCCGGTAGCCGTCCTTCCTGTGGCTGGCGGTCCAAACGAACTGCACCCGGCTGGTTGTCAGCCAAGGCGCCCTTGCGCATCCGTCTGGAGCGCTGCTTGCCGGCGCTCTCGGGTTGGCCGGCGCGCGGGGCGTCCCAGGAGACGAGGTGTTCCGCCGTGGGCAACCTCGTACGTAGGCTCCCGTACGATGAATTCCGAATTTCAGTGCTGAATCGCGACGGCTAGACCTGCGCCTATCGAAACGGCCCCACCAGGCGAAGGAGAGAGATCCATGCAGTCAACCATGCACCCGGCGCAACAGAACGTCGTGCTTTCCCGCGGAATCATAGCCCGGCCCTCCGCGCCTGACGCCCTGGACCTGCTGGAGCAATTTGGCAGTACGGTCACGGTCCAGCGCGAGCATGAAATCCATGGACAGGGAGCCTCTGCAGAATATTGCTGGCGAATCCTCTCCGGTTGCGTACGCACGGTCAGACTGATGGAAGATGGCCGTCGCCAGGTCGGCGAGTTCCTCTTCGCCGGTGACATCTTTGGTCTCGACGACCTGGC
Organism: Acetobacteraceae bacterium; assembly: GCA_030039695.1. The sequence goes on along the minus strand of JASHVB010000708.1, from coordinate 13,360 downwards.
GATCCATGAATTTGCCGCTGAGGCGGTGACCGATGTGAAGCTGCGCCGCTATCCACGCCGCATGGTCGAGGCGCTCGCGGAGAGTCGCCCCGCGCTCGCGCGTCGGCTGCGCGCTCTGACCCTGAACAATCTCCACACCGCGCACGAGCGCATGATGCTTTTGGGCCGCAAGAGCGCGATGGAGAGACTGGCGTCCTTCGTGCTGGAAATGGACCGCCGCTCCGCCACGCCCGGTCGGGCCACGCTGGATTTGCCGATGAGCCGCACCGACATCGCCGACCACCTTGGCCTGACGGTGGAGACGGTGTGCCGCGTGCTGGCGCACCTCAAGCGCGAAGGCACGCTGGGCATCTCCCGCAGCGGTGTCGAGTTGCATGACCGGCGCTATCTGCGCGACCTGGCCTGCGAGCCTCGGCACTAGCCGCCGATAGAAACCCCTCCCGCCTGGGGCTGGAGAGGCATGTCAGCGGCCACCACGCGGCGGTCAAGGCGCGTTGAACGGGCTGAGCGTGGCGGGACAACAGCGACGCGCCGAGGATGCCGATTGGGCCCTGATTGAGGCCGTCACATGGTGGAGCGCCGCCCGTTGGCGCCGGTCCCGTGCCGGCGCTCCACGCCGTTGTTGCAGCGGGATGAAGCCAACACCTGGATGGTCGGGACGGGCCTGGCCATTCCGTTCGCTCGGCACAAATCCCCGCAAGGTCGGCGCGGTGCAAGCCGGCGTTTCCTCGGACGCCGAACCGGTCTAACACCCTCGTACATGGACCTGCTTCGCATCCTCGCGCTGTGGCGCGGCCGGACTGGCTGGTTGCTCTTCGGCATGCTCATCTCCCTCTCCGCCCTGGCTGCCGGGGTCGGCCTGATGGCCGTCTCCGGCGCAGTGATCGGCGCCGTCGTGGCGTCCGGCGTGCTGCTGTTTCCCGCCGCGCTGCGCGGTCTTGGCGTGGCGCGAGTCGTGCTGCGCTATGCCGAGCGGCTGGTCACCCATGCCGCTACCTTCCGCGCTCTCGCAGACCTTCGCGTCTGGTTCTTTCGCCATCTGGCGCGTACGGGTGCCGGCGGCCTTGGTTTCCGCCAGGCCGGCGATGTGCTGGCGCGCCTGGTCACGGACGTGGAGGCACTGGATGGCCTCTACCTGCGCATCATCGTACCGCTGGCTGGAGCAGTCCTGCTGCTGCCGGTGTTGGTCGTGCTGATCGGCCTCCATTCGATTCTGCAGGCAATCGCGGTCGGCGTCTTGCTCGTGATCGCTGCCTTGCTGCTGCCCACGGCGGCCGCGCGCGCCGCGTCTGATGCCGGTGGTCGGCTCGCAGCGGCATCCGCGGCTCTGCGCATCGCTGCACTTGATGCGTTGACCGGGCTGCGCGAGGTGCGTGCGTTCGGCGCCGAGGGCCGCGTGGTTGCCACCGTCCAGGCACGCGAAAGCGCCTTACTGAGCGCTCAGCATGATCTCGCCCGCCGCACCGCCGTGGCGGGCGTGGGCGCTTTCCTATGCGGCCAGGCGGCGTTGTTCGCTGTGCTGGTTGCAGCCGGATTGCAGCCTGGCAACGCGATCGTCGCCGCGTTTCTGGTCGTTGCGGGCTTCGAGGCGGTCGGTGGTCTGCCGCGAGCCGGTGCACTGGCAGGCCACGCCGCAGCTGCGGCGCGACGGGTTTTGGAAGCCGCCGAAGGGCCAAGCCCGGTGCCGGATCCAGCCCAGCCGGCCGCCGTCCCGTCCGGCTTCGCGCTGCGCTTCGAGGGTGTGCATTTCGCGTGGCAGTCCGACCGGCCGCCGGTGTTCGATGGCCTGACCCTGGAAATCCCAGAGTGCACGCGCGTTGCTCTGCTCGTCCCGTCCGGCACCGGCAAGTCAACGCTTGCCGCGTTGGCGCTGAAAGTCGCCGAGCCACAGCAGGGTCGCATCTCGCTGGGGGGCACCGACATTAGCGACCTTTCCGCTGACGCGGTGCACGCGCGCATCGGCTGGCTCAGTCAGGCCACCCACCTGTTTGATGACACGATCCGCGCGAATCTCCTGCTGGCTGATCCGGACGCGCCCGAAGCTGCCCTGTGGGCGGTGCTGGACGCAGCACGCATCGGCGACGTGGTGCGGAGCCTGCCAGACGGCATGGACACTTGGGTGGGCGAGGGCGGCACCCGCTTCTCGGGCGGGCAAGGACGACGGCTGGCGCTGGCACGCACGCTGCTGTCGCCGGCGCCGATCCTCATCCTGGACGAACCTTGCGCGGGCCTCGACGCCGAGACGGAGCGCGCTTTCCTGTCAACGCTGAATGAGGTTGCGATAGGCCGCACGGTGGTGCTCATCGCGCACCGTCTGACCGGAGTCGAGCGGCTGGATCGGATCTGGCGGTTGTCAGGGGGTAAGGCGGTCGCGGCCGCGGCGTAGCGGCTACTTTCGCCCCCGCGAGAGCAGCAAGGCCGCAGGTGTACACCGCGAGCACCGCCGACGTCCCGGGCCTGAGGTTTGCCTGGCGTGTCGGCGCAGCGACGCAGCCATCTGCCACCAGGGATCGCTGCGTCGCTGCGCTCGTCGCAATGATCGAGAAGCGCTTGCGGTCCGACGATCCCGGGTACTAGCATCGCCGCAATACGCGAGAGGATGCCTTCATGACCTATGCCGCCCCGAACTCAGTGCAGGCGCGCGACATCGCGAGCATCGTGCATCCGCAGACCAATCTTGTGGCGCATCTCGAGCAGGGCCCGATGGTCATCGAGCGCGGCCAGGGCTGCTATGTTTATGATGACCAGGGCACGCGGTTTCTGGATGCGGCGGCGGGATTGTGGTGCGCCTCGCTTGGGTACGCATCGGAACGGCTCGCGCGTGTTGCGTACGAGCAAATGCGGAAGCTGGGCTCCTATCACCTGTACCGCGGCACGACAAACGAGACGGGCGTCGACCTGGCCGAGAGGCTGCTGCAGATCGCGCCGGTACCGATGAGCAAGGTATTGTTCCAGTGCTCCGGCTCGGAAGCGAACGACACGGCTCTCAAGCTGGTTTGGTACTACCACGCGGCGATCGGCAAACCGGAGAAGCGCAAGATCATCGGCCGGCATATGGCGTATCACGGCAGCACGTCGGCCGCTATCAGCGCGTCCGGCAAGGCGGATATGCATGCCGATTTCGGCCTGCCATTCCCTGGGTTCGTGCACACCGAATATCCGCACTATTATCGCTTCCACCACGATGGCGAGACTGAGGAGCAATTTGCCACACGTATGACGGAGGCGCTGGAGGCGCTGATCCTGCGCGAAGGGCCCGAAACCTGCGGCGCATTCATCGCTGAACCGGTGATGGGCGCCGGCGGCGGCCTGACCCCGCCTCGGTCGTACTGGGCAAAGGTGCAGGCAGTACTGCGCAAATACGACGTCCTGTTCATTGCCGACGAGGTGATCTGCGGCTTCGGTCGCACCGGTAACATGTGGGGTTCGCAGACCTATGAGTTGAAGCCCGACATGATCACCTGTGCCAAGGCGCTGAGCGCCGGCATGCAGCCGATCTCCGCCCTGCTGATCAACCAACGCGTGTTCCAGGCGATGCTCGACGAAAGCCGCAAGCTGGGCAATTTCGCGCACGGTTTCACCTACGCAGGACATCCGGTGACAACGGCGGTGGCGATGGAGACGCTGCGCATGTACGACGAGATGGACATGATCGGTCACGTGCGACGCGTCGGGTCGCATATGCAGCAGGCGCTGGCAAATTTTTGTGAGCACCCGATGGTGGGCGAAGTGCGCGGCGTCGGCTTGCTGGCCGGCATCGAGATGGTCGCCGACAAGGCGACACGCGCTCAGTTTGACCCAGCACTTAAGGTTGGCGCGACGGTTGATAAGCACGCACGGGCGCATGGCCTGATCACGCGGTTCATTGGCGACCGCATCGCCTTCTCGCCGCCGCTGGTCGTCACCGAGGCGGAGATCGACGACATCGCCGCACGGCTCAGCCGGGCACTGGATGACGCCTGGGCCGAATTGCGCGAATGACCCGAACGGACGGCTCACCTCGGGAGTTTCGACCCGGAGCGGACGTCCGCACCGGCGACGCCGTTGCCTCCTTAGCCTGTGGGCCCCTGGGGGCCGCCGACATTCCAATGAAAGTCTGCTTGCTTAGCTGCCGTTCGATTGGCGGTCATGGAATGTTTGAACGCTTGCTGGCAAAAATCCGCTCTCGCAGCGACTCGTAAATCGGTGTGCTACCCAATAAGTTTGGGACCAGTATCGCTGTGAAGCAGGCACTGATCATCGGCAGAAGCATCGGGGTGCTCGCGGTCATCTCGATGACGAGAGCGATACCGGTAATCGGAGCCTGCACCACGCCGGTAAAGAAGGCGGCCATTCCGACCACGGCAAATGCAGTCGGGTCGAGTCCCATACTAGGGAAGACAACACGACAGATCGCGCCCGACAACAGACCAAGCTGCGCTCCCAGGACGAGAATAGGGGCAAACAGACCTCCGGGTGTCGCCGCCGCATAGGATACCGCGCCGAGGCCAAACCGAAGAAGAAAGCCCAACGGCAAAAAAGTGACCAAGGTTGCACCGTCAAGCGCGCGCTGCGTGATGTCGTCACCGCCGCCGATAAGCTGGGGAAGAAACCAGCCGAGCGCCCCAACCGAGGCTCCAACGAGCGCGGCACGGATTTCGACCGGCACGCGAGCGAGGTGATCTGTGGCAACGAGGGTGCGCAGCAATGCGACATTGTAGAGCGTCCCTGCGAGCCCGGCTGCGGCACCCAACGCCGCGAATAGCGGCCACGACCGCACGCCGATATAGGCCATCGGTGCGACTGCGAAATCCGGGGCTGTGCCGATGATGGTGCGCGCCACGGCGATAGCCGCCGCGGAGGCGCCGAGCGCTGCAATTGCAGTGCGCGTCTCGAAGCGTCGCATCAGCTCCTCGAGAACGAAGACGGCTCCAGCAATCGGCGCATTGAATGCGGTGGCGAGTCCCGCACCGGCACCGGCGGCCATCAGCACTTTGCAGTCGAGCCAATTGCGCCTCGAGAGCGCCCCGACAATGTGGGCGATGGCTGCGCCCATCTGAACGGTTGGGCCCTCACGACCGAGTGCCAGGCCCGAACCTATGGCTGACAGACCACCAATAAACTTCACGAACAGCAATCGAAGCGGCGGCGGCGGCAGCTCATCCTGGAGGATTGCCTCCACCTGCGGAATTCCGCTCCCCGACGCATACGGCGAAAACCTGCGGACCAACCATGCCGCAAGGGCGACCATGGTGGCACATCCGCCCACAATGAGGAGAAACCCAACGAATTTGTTTCCATGAGCCCAGATGATCGCGGAGCCACGAAACCTGTCTGCCGCAGTGAGCGCAAGCCGGAAGATCGCACCGACCAATCCCGATGCCGCACCGACGATCAGCGCGAGCAACGAAAGTATCAGCAGGCCACTGTCGCCTTCTGAGGGCTTCATTCGGAGCTTCGGTTGACCCGGCATCCACATTCGATCACCCATCTCACTACCCCGCTAAATCCCCCGGACGAGAGTGATGCGGACGCCCAGATGACCAGTTTCGGCGCACCGATTCAGCAGCTCACAGACCCAAACGAGGCTGAATCTAGAACACCCCCGATCGAGGTCCTGAACACAATCGGCTGAACCGCTCACTCCAACGCGTTCTGCTGTTTCTTGGTGTCATAATGATCGGGGCCGGTGTCAACTAACGTGACAAATTAAAGTTGGCTCGGTATGGTGCGGCACCGGTCGGTCGTTCGTCATCACAATTTTTGTCGTCTTCGCAGCCAAGCTTTTCGGGCTTCGACCATTGGTTGGTCGTGCACTCTGTGATTCTCATTCCATTGTTTATCGTCACGTTCGGTATCGTTGCCGAAAACGAACCAGAACCTCCGTCGAGTACGGGGAAAGCGTTGGTGGGTTTCATGATCTTTAGCTTAGGCATTATCGCAGTCTGCCGCAGTGCCTTCGTTCTAATTCGCGAGTGTCGAAGATCGCGCTCGATCGAAGCCGGGCTTTCGAGTAGCGAGATCGATGAACTGTGGAAAATCAGGGCGTCCCAATTGCCATAAACATAAGAATATGGGTTTTGTACCTTGCACAATGCGCCCGTATGCGGCTCAGTCTCAGTCCGACGACGCTTACGTCGGAGTCCAAACCGACCCGCGACCTGGTGCTGGCCAAGCTCAACCGCAGGCAGGCGTGGCAGGGGCGACACGCGCGCTGCCCCCGCCTGGCCACCATGACGCCGCGTACCATCGACGCGTCGATCTTTCGACCGTGCGGCTCCCGCCTCCCGCGGCTATGACCCCTTCTTTTCCTTTTCACCGGTATCATCGGGCGCGGAGGATTGGACCGGAGCCGGCTTCTCCTCCGCGCTCCCGCTCGGAGAGCTATAGCTCATAGCCACCCTCTCACCGTCCTCCCCGCTCGGGCTGGAAAAGACCCCCGCCGGCTTCGTCCCGTCGTTCCCTCCCGGCGAAGTATAGCTCATCGCCACCGTCTCCCCGTCCTCCCCGGTCGGGCTGAAATCAACTTCCGCCGCCTTCTCCTCCGCGCTCCCGCTCGGAGAGGTATAGCTCATCGCCACCTTCTCACCGTCCTCCCCACTCGGGCTGGAAAAGACCCCCGCCGGCTTCCCGCTTCTGATCCCGCTCGGCGAGGCATAGGTGGTTGCCACCCTCTCCCCGTCCTCCCCGGTGGGGCTGGAATAGACCTCCACCGTCTTGCCCCCCTCGACCCCGCGCGGAGAGGCAACATTCCCCCGCTGCCGTTTCGCCGCGCCGCCGACGCCGTTCGGTGCACCGACATTGGGGGCCTGCTGCGGCATGACCGGCAGCACCGTCGAGGGCTGTTGGGGCGGCGGCTGCTGTGCTGCCTGCTGCGGCGCGGGCGGCGGCTCGGCCGTGGCAGCGGCGCCAAGCACCCCAGCCAGAAGCTGGCGCATGCTGGCACCGTCGCCCAGCCGGTCCGCCAGGAAGCGGATCGGCATACGCTGCGTCGCGCCGTCCGCCGCCTCGGCTGGCTTGACCGGGTCGATCTTGTCCAGCGCCGCCTTGCGCTCCTTGTCGTCCATGGCATCCAGCTTCTGGATCGCTTCCAGCAGCTTGCCCGGCGACGGACGTTTGGTCGGATCGGGGTGCATCAGCCAGTTGACGAACCTAGTGTAGTCAGTCTCCGCCCCGTAAGTGCCGGTGCGCTTGAGATCGGCATCAGCAGCTTCCACCTCTTGGCGGATCAGGCGCAGCTGCTGCTCGATTGCGGCGGCCGGGTCGGGTGCGCCGGCGAAGCGATCGATCATTTCCAGATCGCGCCGCTTCGCCAGCAGGGTCTGTTCGTCCCGCGTGCCCTTCACACTGGGCTGGGCGAGCAAATCGGCGATCTGCTTGTCCAGCGGGTCGGTATCGACCAATTGCACCTTTGCCCGTCCGGCCGCGTCGGCGACGTTGTCCTTGATGTCGGTTTTCATGCGCTCCAGTCGATCGGCCGGCGCGCCCAGCCGGGTTGCCGCGCAAATCAGGTCGAGTTCCTGCCGCCGGCCGGCGAGCCGCTTGCCCGTATCGGAGCGGGCAATCGACGGATCGGCCAGCAGTTTCTCGAGGTTGGCGTTCGCCGCATCCTTCGCCACCTCCAGCGGATCATAGTCGCGGCCGTGATACCGCGGATAATACGCCACCAGCGCCTTGAGATTCTGTTCCATATCAGAAATCAATCTGGCGGCTGTCTCCTGGTCCATCTTGGCGATGTCGTCGGCCTCTGCGAGCTGCTTATTGAGCGCCCGCGCTTCCCCGGTGGCGCCGACATACTGGTCCTGCAGTGCTTTGTCGGCCGCTTCGGCAATTTCCTTCACCCGTGTTACGAACTTGTTCGGCGCCTCGGAACGCGGCTGCGAATTGGCACGCCGGTTGAGCGCCTGCTTCGGCGCGCCGTCCTGCCCAGGCTGAGCGAACGCCTTGACATCCTGGCTGGTGAGCTGCGCGTCTTGCTTGCCAGTCAAATAACGAAACTGGTCTGCCTCGATCGTCTTGCGTGCCGCTTCCCCCAACGCGAACATGTCATGCTGCGAGGTCATCGGCTGGCCGCTTTCGACATCGGGCGAGACGCTGCCGCTGAAGACCGGCGACTTGCCGGTCGGTTTCGCGCCGGCGTCCTGTGCCACGCCGAAATCGATCAGCTTCACCTCGCCGGTGGCCTGGTCGATCATGATGTTGTCGGGCCTGACATCCTTGTGGACGATGCCCTGCTTTTCCAGATGGGCGAGGCCGTTCAGCATTTGCAAAGTCACGTGCTGCAGCGCGCCGAGATATTCCGACTGCGAGATCTGCTTGGTACGGCCGTACTGCGCCAGGGTCTTCGCATCACCGTTGCGCAGCTTGTCCAGCAACTCCATGGTGCCGGACATGTTGCGGCCTTTGATGCCCTCCATCACCAGCGCCTGCTTGCCGTCAACCGGCAGGATGCCGTAGCAGCGTGCGATGTTCGGATGCTCGCCGGCCTTGTCGTAGAATTCGGCTTCGTGGGCCAACTCCGCCTCGGTCGCTGCGGTGAGCGCGGTCTTGGCGACGAACGGCAACCCATTGCCGTGCTCGTCCTTCAGCCAATGCGCTTGGCCGAACTGGCCCTTGCCGATCTCGTTGCCCAATTTCGCCTTGGCGATTTCCACCGGGACCTTGAGCACCCGCTGGATCCATTTGCCTTGCTGCTGATTTGTCTGGGTGTCGCCCACCGCCGCCTCCCGGTCCACCATGGCCGCTCACGGCGAGGCTATCGCCGATAGCCTCGCATTCGCAACCAAGTTAAGTCGGCACGGCGGGCAGGTTAGGTAAACGCGAGCGGGATGGTCCGATTTGTCTTATAGCGCCGTGAGTCGATTTGCGCTGGCCATGACCGCGGCGTTCGCGGTCGGTGAGCTGGCGCGCCACGCCGGGTCACGGCGCGCGTGGTGACGCAGCCCAGCGTGTCGCGTCCATACGTGAGGATCTCGGACCAGACCGGGGTGAGCACCCGGTGGCGATGCCGCGCGACGGCGCCAAACCGCCTGCCCGATCCCGCTGCGCCGGCCCACCGCTCGACATGATCGGTCTGTGCCGCTGTCAGGTTGCCGTTAATGACCGGACTGCTGGATCAGGGATAACAACGGGTCAGGATTGCCGATGATTCCCGAAAGTTTCATGAATCCCGAAGTCTTCGTCCTGCGGTTGCCATTCATCCAGAATTTTGACGTAGCACCTTGCCGCAAGGTCGGTCGCCGCCTTCGCTCGCGCTTGAGACCCGCGTGTCTGCGCCGTAGCCCGAAAAGCGCTGATCCCAATGACAGTGAAAACGCGAGCGCCGCCGACCACCGGGACCCGAAGTCGAGATATTGCAGCAATATCCGGAACCGTTCTCTGGAAGCGACTGCCGTTGATTGCAGCAACCGGAGGGAACGAGGAACCTTTCGTTTTTGGCAACACGACAGCGCGCTCGTCGCGAGCTTTCGCGCAGCCTGGGGTTCCCCGCTGCGGGGGTGCGGTGCGCCGGCAACTGCGGCGCCCGCCAGCGGGAGGCCTGTCCCTCGCAAGCGGGCCTTTCGCGCCATCGCGGTTGCTCATCTTCCGTGTGCGGTAAATTTTGCCAGAAGGCGCTTGGTGCGTACTGCCTATGGGGCCTCGTCGCCACCAATCGACTTTGCCACCAGCCCCGCTCAAGGGCATAACCCGACCGACCTCTCCCAATGAACGGGGATATGTTGGGGCGGTATCAATCTGCGTTCGCAGGGAATAGGCATTCGCTATGAGAGTGGCCATGATTATCGCCGCACTGCTGCTGGCGGCAGCAAGCGGAGCGGCTTTCGTGCCGGCCGGGGAAGCGACCCGCCCGTACCTGGCGGGAGCCACACTGGTGCTGTCCATTTTGGTGCTCGTGTTGGCCGTTTTGCAGCTGCGTCGGGGGACGACCGCCCCAAATCCAGCAGTCGGACCATTCCACCCTGCGCCGCAACAGCCTGCGGACAGCCATGCAGATGCTGAAATAGTCCACTTTCTCTCGATGCTCCAGGGGAAGGGGCGCCTCGTGGACTTTCTGATGGACGATATCAACGCCTATGGCGACGCCCAGGTTGGAGCGGCCGCCCGCGTCATTCACGCCGGGTGCAAGGAGGTCTTGCTGGAGCATTTCGTGATCAGTCCGGTGCGCGCGGAGCCGGAGGGATCGGCCGTGCAGGTACCCGCCGGATATGCGGCTGATGAGTATCGGCTGGTCGGCAGGATCACAGGGGCGGCACCCTTCTCGGGCGTGCTTGTCCACGCCGGTTGGAAGACAGATGTGGTGAAGCTGCCCCAGCTGCTGCGCGGCGCTTCCGACCGGCTGCCCGTCATTGCGCCCGCGGAGGTGGAACTGAAATGACGCCCGAGACGCAGCGGCGCGAGCCGGATTATTTTCCATTCAGAGCAGCAGGGTCACGGCCGCCATGACGGCACGCTTCAGTCTCGGAATCGACCTCGGTACCAGCAACTGCGCGATCGCGCTGACCGATCTCGAAACTGATCGGACCGAGATCCTGCCGATTCCCCAGATCGTGGCTGCCAACCAGCTGAGCGAGAAGCCGACACTAGCCTCGGCGCTGTACTTGCCGCATCCGGATCAATTCCCACCTGGGTCGTTTCCGCTGCCCTGGAACCCGGACGGCGACCCGGCTATCGCGGGCCAGTTCGCCCGAGACCACGGTGCCCTTGTGCCGGACCGGCTCGTGGTCTCCGCCAAGTCCTGGCTGTCCAACTCGCACATCGATCCGAAGCAGAGCACGCTGCCCTGGCGCTCTGAGAGTGTGGTGGAGAAACTCTCGCCGTTCGAGGTCTCGCGTCGCTACCTGGAGCACCTCAGGCACGCCTTCCTCCACACCGTCCACAGCCAGGGCAGGCAGTGGGACCTGAGCGACGGGCAGATCGTCGTGACAGTTCCCGCATCCTTCGATGAGGTCGCACGCAACCTGACCGCCGAAGCGGCCGCGGCCGCCGGGCTCGGCGACGTCACACTGCTCGAGGAACCGCAGGCTGCATTCTACGCCTGGACCGGACGCGCGGGACGGCACTGGCGTGAGGCCGTGGCACCCGGCGACATCATCCTTGTGTGCGACATCGGCGGCGGTACTGCCGATTTCAGCCTGATCGCCGTGACCGACGTCGATGGCAGTCTGGAGCTGGAGCGCATCAGCGTCGGCGAACACATCCTTCTCGGCGGCGACAACATGGACCTCGCCCTTGCCTACGCATTGCAGGCGAGAGTGGAGGCCGATGGCGAGTCACTGGATGCGTGGCAGTTCCTGGCGCTGGTTCATGCCGCCTCGCGCGCCAAGATCGCCCTCTTCGAAGACGCCTCTCTCTTGGAAGCGCCGATCGCCATCCCCTCCCGGGGTTCGCGACTGTTCGCCAAGACCATCGCCACGGCGCTCGATCGCGCCCTGCTGTTAGAGGTCGTACTCGACGGATTCTTCGCCAGAACCACACTCGACGATTTACCCCGCGAAGCTCGCCGCACAGGTCTTCAGGAATTCGGCCTGCCGTACGCCGCCGATCCGGTGATCAGCAAGCACCTCGCCCGCTTCCTTACCCGCAGCCTGCAGAATGTGACGGCGAGCGAGAAGCTCGTGGCGCTCGTCGGGCCGCGCGCTGGGCAAACGGCGTTGATGCCGACCGCCGTGCTGTTCAATGGTGGCGTGTTCAAAGCCGCGCCGATCCGCGCGCGAGTTCTCGAGCTGCTGGCATCGTGGAACGACGGACAGTCCCTCCGCGAGCTTGAGGGGTTCGAGCCCGATCTCGCGGTCGCGCTTGGTGCCACCATCTACGGACGGCATCGTTCCACCGGCAAAGGCATACGCATCAAGGCCGGGACCTCGCGTTCATACTACATTGGTTTGGAAGCCTCGATGCCGGCCATCCCCGGGTTCCGCCCAGCGGTGAAGGCGGTGTGCGTCGTGCCCCAGGGCATGGGGGAAGGAACCGAGCAGCTGATCGAAGGCCGCACCTTCGGTCTGGTGACCGGCCAGACTGCCGAGTTCCGGTTCTTCTCCTCCGACGTGCGAAGCGGCGACGTGCCTGGTCAGGTCCTGCCCGATGCAGAACGTGAGCTGGACGAGACCAGCTTGTTGGAGGTCGAACTGCCGGCGCTGCCCGATGTGCCGGCCGGACAGCCGGTTCCGGTGCAGATCGAATCGATCGTCACCGAACTCGGCACGCTCGAATTGTGGATGAAACACACCAACTCCGACCGGAAATGGAAGATTGAGTTCCAGGTCCGCACGGAATAGTGCCTGCCCCGACGCGCGATGACTGCCAGGTTTTCCATCGGTATTGACCTTGGCACGACCAGCGCGGCGCTCGCCTTTGTGCCGCTGGCCCTCGATGCGCCCGCCGAGGTGCTTGCCGTCGCGCAATGGGAGACGCTCGACACGCTGGTGGAGGCATCGACACTGCCGTCGTTCCTTTACCTGGCAGAAGACGCGCTGGCCGAGCAGCTGCGTGGACGGGCCACCGGAACCAATGGGTGGATTGCCGGCCGCTTGGCACGGCAGAGGGCCGGGGAGGTGCCGGGGCGGGTCGTGCGCTCAGCAAAGTCCTGGCTGTGCCACCATGCCGCCGATCGCTCCGCGCCGATCCTGCCCTGGGGTTCTGAGGACCTGCTGGCGGCACAGAAGATCTCGCCCGTGCAGGCCGGCGCGCTCATCCTGAACTATCTCCGGACTGCGTGGGACAACCGCTTTGCCGCATCGGGTGATAGCTTCGGCGAGCAGGAAATCACCATAACGGTCCCCGCTTCATTCGACGCCGCGGCGCAGCGGCTCACCCTGGACGCCGCGGCGGAGGCCGGATTTCCAGGGGGCGTCCATCTCCTCGAGGAACCGCAGGCGGCGTTCTATTGCTGGCTTGAACGGCACAGCCCACGCAATTCGCTGGGCGAAGCTTCAGAACCGGGGCACGTCCTTATCGTCGATGTCGGCGGCGGGACCTCGGACTTCAGCCTGTTCGAGCTGCAACCCAGTGGTTCGGTTGGCACCCCTGGGATCACCCGCGTTGCTGTCAGCGACCATATCCTGCTGGGCGGTGACAATATCGACCTGGCTCTCGCGGTGCGTCTTGAACAACGGCTGGTCGGCGAGCGCGGCCGGATTTCCGGCCCACAGTGGGACCATCTGGTTGCGACGTGCCGTGATGTGAAGGAGCGGGCCCTTTCCGGTACCGCATCGTCCGACGAGCCGTTCACCGTGGCGCTGCCGGGCCGCGGTTCCAGCCTCATTGCTGGCACGCAGGCTGCCAGCGTGACGCGCGAGGAGGTTGAGCGGCTGGTGTTGGACGGCTTCTTTCCGGCGTGCGATGCAGGTGCCCGTCCCTATCGCGCGCAGGCAGGCCTGCGGGA
>JASHVB010000707.1 GCA_030039695.1 Acetobacteraceae bacterium | reverse complement strand
GAGGGTCGCTACCGCCCCGATCAAGTGCTCGCAGTTGTCGAGGACTAGCAGCAGCGCTTTATCCCCAATGACGCGCGCGACGTCTTCGGTCGTGATATTGTCCGACCCGACCCGCAACCTCAGCGCACTGGCCGCCGCCATCGGCACCAGATTCGGATCGGACAGCGAGGCCAACTCGACCAACCAGGCGCCGTCGGCGAATTCCCCACGAACACGCCGTGCGACCTTCAACCCAAGTGTGGTTTTTCCTATGCCGCCCGGCCCTGTCAGGGTCACGACGCGGTAGGCCGAAACAAGATCGCGTAGGCGCTCCGCGTCCGCCGCCCGGCCAATGAGGTGGGTGACCGCGGCCGGCAAGTTGGTCCGCGGGGATTCGCCGCCTGTCCTTATTCGTTCGAGACCGGTCGGCTGCCGCATCGCATCGTGATGCCGAACCGTCCAACTGCCGAGCAGGCGATAGCCGCGGCCGGATTCGGTTTTGAGCAAACTCCGGTAGGGGCCGAGCGCTTTGCGGACTGCTGCCGCATGAACCGCCAGTGTATTTTCCATGACGACCGCACCAGGCCAGACGCGATTCATGAGTTTGGCCTTGGTGACGAGCTCCCCAGCCGACTCGGCTAAGACTCCGATGATCTCAAAAGCCCTCCCACCGACTGGCACGGGTGACCCAAGGACCCGAAGTTCACGGCGCGCAAGGTCAATCTCACATTCACCTGTGGCATAAATGGGCCGGATAGCCTCGACATCTCTGAGGGCCTGCAATGTGACCTCTCTCGGCTCGCCGCGAAATTGACCATGTGGTTCATCGCAACGTCAACAGCGGGTCATATTAGCCTCCGATGATGAAAGGAAGCGATGAAACGCATCGAAAGTGACAACGACATCTCGACAACAGAATAGCGGTTCTGCTGCAAATGCTTCAATGTAATCCCGTCTTGGCATTATACGAGGCTGATGGTTCGGCGGTGAAGGTCCTGTAATACCGCCGGAGCGAGGGGCCGAGTCCGGTGGTCGCAGGTATCGAAGCAACTGGAAACAGGATGACGACGACAGATGTGACAAGCAAGCCCTTCGTGATCAAGAAGTGGCAAGTGTACGAGGCGCACAGAGAGGTCAAATCCAATGGTGGTGCGGCCGGCGCGGATGGGCAGACGATCGAGCAGTTCGAAGCCGACGTCAAAGGGAAACTCTACAGGACCTTGAACAGGATCAGTCCGGGAAGCTACTTTCTACCGCCGGTCCTCGTTATCCCCATTCCGAAGAAGAGCGGGGGCCAGAGGATCTTGGGGTGCCTGCCGTGGGCGATGAAATCGTGCAGATGTTGGTTAAGCGGTTCATCGAGCCGGAGCTTGATCAAGCCTTCCTGTCAGGCTCCTATAGCCACAGGCTGCGGAAATCGGCACTGGATGCGGTGGATGTCACGCGCAAGCGATGCTGGCGGTATGATTGGGTTTTCGAGTTTGATACAACAGGTCTGTTCGACAACATCCCGCGCGATCTTTCGCTCAAGGCAGTAAGATGTGACGTGCGAATGGGCGCGGCTCGAGATCAAGAGATGGCTGACAACACCCATGAAGCAAGATGGGAAGAAGATCGGGCGAACGCGCGGTACCCTGCAAGGGGTCGTAATGAGGCCAATTCTTTCAAGTCAGTTCATGCACTACGCATTCGATCTCTGGATGAAACGGACATGCCCGGGCCTCCCACCACGGCGCCGGTATTCGGATGAGAGGCTGGTGCACTGGCGGACCGAGCAAGAGGCTTGCTCAGGCGTTATGCTCCGCGCGCGCTGCCACCATCTGCGAGGAACGCGGCGATCTCGGCATTGACGACTTCCGCTTGGTCGCGATGCACGTTGTGGC
Organism: Acetobacteraceae bacterium; assembly: GCA_030039695.1. The sequence goes on along the minus strand of JASHVB010000707.1, from coordinate 8,093 downwards.
CGGCGCTTGCCAGAGTCAGCACCCGCAGGTCCGGCCGCAACTCCCGGAAGCGCGCAGCAATCGCGGCATGAAACGGAAAGGTGTTCTCTCCGTATAGAAGCAACGTGGGCACGGGCAAGCCGAGCACGTCGGCCGCAGGGATAGACAGATCACACAATCCGCGCATGTGCGCGCCGACCACGGGAGCGACGGGCGCAATGGCCGCCGCCCTTCTTGCCTGGGTCTCGGCGTCGAGCCGGTGCCACGGCTCGCCCCCGGCCAAATCCAACATGGCACGCAAGGCCGCCTGCGGTCCCTCCGCCTCTGCCGTGGCCGCCACCGCCATCAAGTCGGCGACGATCGGCGAGCGGTCTTCCGGCGATAGCAAGCCGAGCAAGGCCGGCTCAATCAGCACCAATCTTCGCACACGCAGCGGATAGCGCAGCGTGAACACGAATGCGGTTGCCGCGCCCGATGAATGCCCGATCAGATCGCAGCGTTCCACTTGCTCCGCCGCCAGCAGCACGCACAGATCGTCCACGTCGCTGTTGCCGACACCGTAGCCGGCGGGCAGCAGCGCCTCGCTGCCGTCGTGGCCGCGCGCACTCAGCATCAGCAACCGGCGCTGCCTTGCCAGCGCGCCGCGTTGCCGAGAAAATGTCTGCCTGCCGGCCAGCAAGCCGTGCAGCATGATCAAGGGCGGGCCGGTGCCGGCGACCTCATACTCCAGGCGCGCACCGTCGAAGCTGCGCAGCGCACGTAGTTCGCCCGGAGTTCGGTCGGGCTCTGCCGAAGGCTGTGACATCGGCCCCTCGCCTCCATTTTCTCGCGGCGCCAATCTTACAGGCCCGCCGTCGCAGGCGTTAACGTCCGATTATCTAGCCTCAACGTGCAGTTCCTGTCGCGGTGTGCCATGTTGTTCCAGTCGCAGCGGTTTGTCCTCGGCTCCCTGCCAGTATGTCTGACGAAGGCCTGCTTGCTCGGGCGCAACGTCGGGCACGGGTCGGCACTCGCCTGGTTGCTTTGTGCCAGCCCGGGCATTTACGCATGGACGATCTGTTCTTGCCGTGGAATGCGGCTCTCGACACGCGCATTGTGCCGCCCCGCCATTTCAATTTCGGTCTCCTGCCGAGGCATTCCCTTACCCTCGCATGGCACCCCTGTGTGCTGACCGCCTGCATCGCCGCGAACCCACCAACCCGGCACCCCGATCGCGCTCGCCGAGTTGGATGGCGCGGTGCTGATCTTGGACTGCCGCCACGCCGGATGCGCCAGCAAGCGCCACCTGCTGAGTCGCGACCGGGTGGCCGTATAAGGCAGGCATCGGGCTGCGGCCGAGGTGTCGTGGCGGGTGCGTTGCGCCGTCCGTGGGAGCCGTGCGGCGCCGGCTAGGCTCATAGCCGGGCAAGCTTTCAGCTTTCCGTCTCAGCCGGTTTCATTTGCACCTGCCGCCATGTGGGATGTCTCGCGCGAACGGTGGTCGGCAATCCGGTTAACTTGGGCCGAGTGCTAACGGTGCGCGGCCGCGGCTTTCGTGCTGTGACAACGACGAGCGACTTGCTCGACATGCCGTATGATGTGGGAGGGAGGTTGGCACGTGCCGAGCCGATGAAACGAACTGCGGTAACTACTGCCACTTTCTGCATCCCGGCTCGCCAGGGTCGCGCTACAGGACGCCGTGGCCGCCGTGGATCCCAACCCATCGAGGCAGTGCCTGGCAGGCGCTAGCGAGGCGGCTGGGTTAAATCTACGGCAGCCCTGGTATGAAACGCTGGGCGATAAGATAGATACCGAGAACCCCGAAGCCGGTGGCGGCGACCAGACTGGCGAGCCGCGAGGCCCGCCGACCAAGTGTCGCGCCGAGATAAGTCCCAGCTATGACGCCCAGATAGGTGACAACGAACGCCTGAGCGGCAATCGCAGCAATCGTCGCGAGCGCAGGCAACCCGCTGGTCCCCATGGGGAAGCCGATTGCCAGCTCATCCATAGAGATCCCCAAACCCGCGAGGGCTGCCGCGCGCACTGTGCTGAACGAAAGTTTGGCGGCCTCGTCTTTGTCCTCGAAGGTCGCCTTCATGATGTGAACGGCAACGCCCAAGAGGATGACGCCGCCGATGAGGACCGCCAGCGTCTCGTAATGCGCGCCGATGGTCCGCCCCAGCAAAAGACCGACGAGGGGCATGACCGCTTCGAAGGATGCGAACGTCAGAGCCGGTCGAAGCGGGCGAAGTCCCGGCAACCCGAGCATCACTGCGACGGCGAGCGTGTCGAACCCGAGCGGGATGACGAAAGCAGCGATCCTAAGCAGCAAGCTTGTCGGCCCACGCGCCGTTCACCAGGGTCTCTCCGTCGGCAAGGCCTTGTTGGCCGCCCGTTGGGCTATAGATGAAGAGATGATGGCAGGCCACCGTGATCGGACGCGCAGAGGTTGCTGGCATTCACGCGTGAGCTGTGGTCGGCAAGCCGCCTGGTTTGCCGACGCTCGCCGGGGCCCGGTCTTTTTGCGAACCTCGTCAGTTTGCATCGTCGGCTGTGCTGATCTACGGTCCATACGGATAACTTCTGTCGTTGGTTTACAACGGCGATGCGTTGCTATCCTTCCGCACCGCCGCCCCATAGCATTTGAAGGGGCGCTATAGCTGCTTGTCGATATCCGGTCGGCCGCCACCCGCTGCGGCCGCCGATCGCGCTGACCTCTGCGGCCGCCGTATCGCCGGCGGCGGGCTGGGCCTGGGAGGTGGGGACGGGGGTCGAAATCTTGGGCGTGGAGATTGTTTCGATCGCGACGCGGGGGGGTACCTTCGGGAATGAGCGGCAAAATTTGGCCTCGCCAGTGTGTCAGGCTTAGCTTGTCGGCAGGACGCAGCAGACGCCCACCGTGAGGGTGCTTACCTCAAACAAATCAACCTGAAACAAAGCAAGGAGTGAGCCAATGAGCGGCGTTTCAGCATCAGATGGCGCTGAGCAGCTTTCCGCCCTCGCCGAGGAGCTGTCGGGGGGTAATGACCCCGAGCTTGGTGCGAAGATGCTGCTGCTCGCGGCGGCGGCTCTGGCCGAGAACCGGGCCACCTATCTTGAGGCGGCGCGGGAGGCCTTCGAGATCGCCCACAAACCTGTCGACTGAATTCTGATCCTGGCCGAGAGCGGCGACGGCCCGTTTCAGCTCGATCCGGGGAAGCGCTTGGCGTCGTTCTGCGCGACGCATTTCGCATCGCCGCCCGATTGGCATCTCCAACTGGATCGGCCGCCCGAGCTGTGGCTCTGGCACGCCATGGACTTGACGTTGACCGCACTCAGGCCAGCGATCGAACGGGTGGTTGCGTTGCGCACCGCAACGGTCAACTGAGCCGCTGGAGCACCTATTCCTTTTGCGTGACAAAGAGTGCGTAAGGCTGGTGCTCGTGGCACGGTTGCCAGAAAGAGGCGCCCATCTGCCGGACGGCATCCGGTGTGGCAAAGAGTTTGCTCCGTGCTGCTGACTTCATTCCGCCGCTGATGACGGCCCGCTCGAACTCTTAGCTCGCGTACTGGTGCCCTTCCAGCGTCATCTCGACACGACCAGAGGCGCGATCCAGGAATTCCGATCGCATGTTATTGCCCTCCAGCCTGGTGAACCGCCGGACGACGAAGTCCTCGCCGAATGCCGAGAACAACGGATTGATGACGACGGAAACAAACCGTCCGCCGGGCCCAAGGTGGCGCGATGCGGATCGGAAGAAGACTCCGAGCTCTTCAGACGACGTCGCAAGCTGCAGCACCATGACCGACGCCGCAGCGTCGAATGTTCCGTCGTGAACAAACGTTTGTGGCGTGGCCACCACAAAGGTGGCGTCCGACCCTGGCGCATCTACGCGCGCCCGCGCTGCCGCGATTTGCTGGGGCACCCTGTCGTAGCCGACGACCGCGGCGCCGCGTTCCGCCAGCAACGACGCAAACAGACCGTCGCCGCAGCCAATATCCACGATGCACTTCTTGTTGAGATCCCCCAGCGCCTCTTCAACGGCGCGAGAATGCAACCCTCGGCGAAAGGGGAGTCATCTTCGATGTGGTTGGTGGAAATCGTCACTTGGTCGAAATCCGTCATATTGCGGTGCTCCAAGAACGTGATTGTGGCCGGCGCGAGTTCTTCCTTGCGGGGGCGACGTTCCCAACCCGGCTTGGCCGAAACCCCGATCAACCGGCTGGCCGGCCAGGCGACAGCCACCAGCACAAGGATGAACGTCAGCGTTGCCCGGCACGCGGCGCCGCCGCGGGAGGGACCTCATGGTCGCCGGGATCGACCCGGCCACCCTTGCCGGATGTTTTTTGGACGCGTGTTCTTTGTCGATCCTTTCTGCCCAGAAGAAGCCGGTGCCCAGCAGGCCGACGGTGGCGAGCTGACCGCGAGAGCCGACCGTATGCCAGGCGGCACGGTGGCGGGTCGATGCGCTCACCGCGGACTTGGAAAAATTCGGTCGCAGGCTGGGGACGATCGACAGGCGGCGGCTGAATAGGAGGGGCATACCACCGAGGTCTCTGCTGCCGACGAGCGCTAGGCACGCGCGCGGCCAGCAGGGCTTCAGCAGGACACTGGCCAGCCATCTCCGGGGCCGGCATCTTCACGGAGACCTGCAACACGTCTGCCATTTTATCAGGTGCCTTTTCTATTGGTGGCGGCCCGCTGCGGTGCGATATCATCCCGGCGCCGCGGAATGAATGGTGCCTGCGGCAAATCGAACCAAAGGGTGACTCGGCGCGCTGCTCCTGTCGACAGCGCGCCTTTTCTGTGTCAGCGCGAGCTGTCCGGATCTGAATCGGGGCACCCGACCATCCTCCCGGCAATCCCGCCGGTGCAGCATTAACGCCCTGCACCGGCGACGCGGGTGGTTTGGATGGGTCCCATCCCAGCGGGGCGGCAAAACCAGTTGCCACTAGCCGGACCTTGAAAGATGAACGCGCCGGGAATGCCAAGACATTCGTTGATGGTCAGCTGACACACGCCGAAGTTGCCCCGGACTCGGTACATATGCCCAGCCGGACAGTGATGGTCTGGCGTTGGTGGCATGAGGAGGAACTCCACGTCCCGCGGCGTGTCTTTCAGCTGCAGGGGAATCGTTTGCGCTCGTGCACTCGACGGCATCCATGCGGGAAGCGTGGCAAGCAAAAGCGCAGAAACTGCAAGCAGCGTCGTCCTATGACGCGGCAGTGCAACATGACGGGTAGCCATGCTCCGTCATCCAATCAACGACTGGCGGCGGTAGTGCTTTTAGGGCCAAGGCACCCCCAGGTTCCTGATGGATTTTTACCAATGGACGCCCGCCGGAGGAGCTGAACCGCGTCGGGTTCCGGCTATACGAACGGTTCCGACCGGACGTGCCTGCGGGCGCCGAGGGCTGGGGAGCCAAGGGAGAATTGCGAACTGAGCGGATCCAACCGGCGCGGGCGTGATGAAGGATGTTGCAGGCGATGCCGCCCACATGTGGTCCGAAACTGGACAAAGATAACGGCCTGGCTACCGTCCTAGAGTCGGATCTTTTGCTTTAGCCCTTTCGGCCTATTGTAAGTCGGGTCAGCACTGCCACGTCCATCGAAGCGTACACAGACCGGCCTCCCGAGCTGCCAAGCCCCGCAAGCGCTCGTGATTTTCGCGAAATCCCGATATAGAAGCTCACCCCCTATCTCACTGTGAATGTCGAGCTGCCTGCCCTTGAAATACTTGCGTGTTATCCGCCCACTCCTTCGCTTTTCGGATTCGAGCCAGCGGTCTATGCGACAGACGACGCGGGACACACCGCGGACTAGACCAACAGCGAAACCGGTTGAGTCTGGCATGCCGATTGCCCAGTTGCCCCGCACGGCGTCACAGGGGTCCTTTCCTCGGCCTACCGTCTTTGAAATGTTGAATAACCACACATCGTCGATTTCATGCTTGGGGTTGACGGGCCGTGCGCCGACGACGTCGATTTCGGGGCCGATCAAGAGCCCACGTTCGCTGTCGTGGCCAGAGACCTTGTTACCCTCTGCTTGCTTTAAGAGCTGAAGAACCTCGATCAGCGCCGCTTCGACCTCGAAAGCGATGCCAGAGCTGTCGAGTTGTCGGCGCACAATCGCGAGCACGGGATCGCGGTTCTTCTTCCATATTTCATTAATGATCTGCTGCTTCTCACTCAGACGCTTACGCGACTTTAGCGCTTTGTCCGTCTCATTAAGGTGACGGTCGGGTCGCGTATTGCCCTGACCATCATGACCGCCTGCCTTTCCAACATAGAAGACTTTGCCATTCCGAGGGTCACGCAGCATGTAAACATAGCTGCCGAGGCGGTCCTCGATCACTCGGTCACGAAAGAAGCTGAGCGGCCTCCGTGCCATGGTTCGTCCCGACTTTCGTCTCTACTGACATCACTCTTAGCAAGTTGGATTGATCCGCTGCGGTCCGACCGATTGGATAAGCCCAGGCGCACGTTTCGGTGAAAAAAATATCCCAGCACGAGGTACCCAGGAAACAGCAGATTTCGGGCATTTGCTCACATTGCGAACATGTAATTTGTATCGTGCTTTCCTGTAATGCCGATCATTCTGCCGGCCGGTCAGCAGCGCACGGAGCAACCAGCGCTGGCCGTAATGACGCGCCGGAGGTAGAAATCGTCCGAGCGCCATCATTAGCGTCCAAGCTCGCCGGCGAGACCAGCCAGCACAGCTGCGGCGGCTCTTCTCTTCCAGCGCCGGTGCGCTATGCCACCAGTGCCATGCGCCGGGGAGCCGATCGACCACCGATGACACCAGCAGCGCCTCGCACCCGACCCGGGCGTGGTCCTGCTCGGCCAGGTCGCCGCGCGCCTACCGGTGCTCGGCTTGTCCTGCAACCGCTGCGACCGGCGCGGCTGGCTGCACACCGCGCGCCTCGTGGCGGAATATGGTGCTGAAATGCCGGTGCCGGTGCTGCTGCGGCCGATCGCCGCGGAACGTGTGCGGATCGCATGCCGGGTAAGCAAAACGGGTGCGTTGGCGACCATAGGTACGCGCGACCATATAGCCGTAGCGAGTAAGCAAAGACCGGCGAAGGGGCCTGTATCACACTGGCACCCTGAACCCGCGAAGGCGCACAATGGACCCCGAACCAGTTGCCGACGAGGCTGCCAGCGTTGCCTGGTGGAACGCACTGCCCGAGTGCACGCGGGGCTTCTGGATGGCCCAGGGCGGCGATACTGGGCGCGTGGTGGACGCGTGGGCGGCCTACAAGCGCGCTCGCCGCGAGATCGCTTGCCCTATCTCGGAGTAGCGCCATCTGCTGGCCCGGGCGGGGCGAGGGTGCGGTAGAACAGCTCCACGACGTGTGCGGGGTGCATCTGCCCGAGTTGTCGAGGCCGGGATCCTGACCGACAGCAACCGGCCTAACGACGGACCACTCACTGGCGGGGAGTCGTCCAACCCCAGCACCGCTGCCCGAAAGGAATTTGAAACCCTTTGACGATTACTGCCGGGCGTCTGTGGAGGCTGAGGAAAAGCACGGAAATGACTTTGCGCAAGCTATCTGTGTTCAGTGCGGTTGCCTTGGTGCTGGCCGGCTGCGCTGCCACTGCCGACACCTTCCCGCTGAACGAGCAAGCCAAGGCGATGGGGCCTCTCCGCATCGGCTTCACCCGCACCGGCCTCGGGTTCGCACCGGTCACGGCAACGCTGGGGGACGGCGAAGTGCTGCACGGGACTGTCCACCCCGCTTTCAACGAAGCTTTGGGGAGGGCTTCGGCGCTGGCCCTCATGGCGTTGGAAGCGCGACAGCGGTTGGCATGTCCGGTGGCAACGCTCGGTTCGTTCTTGCCGGGCCCAAAACGCAGCTTCTATGCCGAGGGACCGTGAGCCTGTCCGGGCACGGTGCGGGGGAATGCCGCACATACGACGGAGCTGTGTGGACCATTGATTACTAGCCTGGCGCATCCTCGCCAGGTGAATCACCAGAGGCCGGTCCTTCGGGGCCAGCCTTTTCTGCTGGCGCCTATCTGGGCGCCTGTGGCAGCCGCGGGGGCGGAGGGGCCAATTCCAGTGCGGCGATCGGCAACAGCTCAGTCGGATCGACCTGCCCGTGGACACGCAGCGCGGTACCATCGAACCACGCTACGCACGCAAGACCAGCGTTG
>JASHVB010000706.1 GCA_030039695.1 Acetobacteraceae bacterium | reverse complement strand
AAGCCTGTAGGCGTCCTTGTCCTCGGTCACGTCCATCGCCGGCGCCGGCATGCTGAACGAACTTTCGAACCGGAACGCGGGCGGCCCGTCGAACAAGCGGCTGAATGACGGCATGCCGAAACCGCTGGCAAAGCGGTCGAACAAGCGGTCCATTTCGGTGCGCAACGAGCGCCACGCGTCAGGCACGGCGGGCGCGGGTGGCGCGGCTTTTTTCACTTCCACAGGTGTGGTTGCCATGATTCCTCTCCTTGGTTGAGGGCGGATAGGGGCCACGATTGGCCACATCAGCCTGCCGCCGAGGGGTTGGTCAGGCATTGATCCAGGTCAAGAGTTGTTTTCCTGCCTGGAGGGGCGGAATTATACCGGCTCGGTGTCCAGAGCGTAACCCGCAGTCCGCACCGTCCGTACCACGTCCAGTTCGCCGTCGGCATTGATCGACTTGCGCAGGCGGCGGATGTGCACATCGACGGTGCGCGGCTCAACATGGATGTCGGGTCCCCAGACCGCGTCCAGCATTTCCTCGCGGGAGAACACGCGGCGCGGGTGCTGCATCAGGAATTCCAGCAGGCGGAACTCTGTCGGTCCGAGGTGCACGCGGCGGCCATTGCGGGTGACGCGGTGCGCCGCGAGGTCCATGGCGATGTCATGGAAGGCGAGCTGCCCCTTCGCGGCCACTGAGCCCGCGCGGCGCAGTAGCGCGCGCATCCGCGCGAGCAGCGAGTCCAGATTGAACGGCTTGGTGACATAATCGTCGGCACCGGTGTTCAATGCGCGCACTGCATCCTGGTCCTCGGTGCGAGCAGTCAACATGATCACCGGCAGTTCGCGCGTCGCTGGGCGGCGGCGGATCTGCCGGCAGACTTCGATGCCGGACACCACAGGCAACATCCAGTCCAGCAGTACGAGGTCGGGCTGCGTCTCGGCGATGCGGGTTAGCGCTTCCTGGCCGTCGGCCGCTTCCTCCACGCGGAAGCCCTGCTTTTCCAGGTTATAGCGCAGCATCGTCACCAGCGAGGCCTCGTCCTCCACTACCAGCACCATTGGCTTGGTGGTGCCGGACATACCATCGGGCATGTGTTTTCCCCTGACTGCTGACATTATTCTTTCATACGCACGACAGCATACGCGGCGCTGTTACCTTTTGGCCGCGTGTCTGGCAGCACCTGTCCGGTCACCGTGTAATAGACCATCTCAGCTATATTCGTGGCGTGATCGCCCATCCGTTCCAGGTTCTTGGCGATGAACAAAAGGTGCGTGCACGGCGTGATGTTGCGTGGATCTTCCATCATGTAGGTGATCAGCTCGCGGAAGATCGCATTGTAGAGGTCATCGACGATCTCGTCGGAGCGCCAGACGCTGATGGCTTTTTCGGTGTCGCCATCGCCAATCGCGTCGATGATCGTCTTCAGTTGCTCCTGCACCAGCCGCGCCATGTTGCCCAGTCCGGCCAGCGATGCTGGCAGACTGAACTGCGCCAGAACGATGCTGCGCTTCGCGACGTTCGCGGCGTAATCGCCGATGCGCTCCAGTTCACTCGAGATTTTCAACGCAGCCACGATCTGCCGCAGGTCGCCCGCCACTGGCTGACGCAGCGCCAGCAGGCCAATCACGAATTGCTCAGCCTCGCGCTCCAGTGCGTCCACCTTGGGATCCGCCTCGACGGCGCGGGTTGCCGCGCTCGCGTCGCGGTCGAGAACTGCCTCGGTCGCCAGCGCGACCTGGTTTTCGACAATGCCACCCATCTCGGTCAGGAAGTTGCGCAGCCGTTTGAGCTGCTGGTCGAAACTCTTGACCAGGTGTTCTGGAGCGTCGCCCATCGCTTGCATCTCCTCCCGGTCAGCCGAAGCGACCAGTGATGTAGTCTTGGGTGCGGCGTTCGCGCGGCGAAGTGAACATCTGCATGGCCGGCGCAACCTCCACCAGCTCGCCGAGGTAAAAAAATGCCACCTGGTCGGCGCAACGTGCCGCCTGCTGCATGTTGTGCGTCACAATAGCGATGGTGAAGTCCTTCTTTAGTTCGTCAATCAGCTCTTCGATCTTCAAAGTGCTGATAGGATCGAGCGCGCTGGTCGGTTCATCGAACAGGATGACGTCGGGACGCACGGCGATCGTGCGGGCGATGCAGAGGCGCTGCTGCTGACCGCCTGACAGACCCAGAGCTGAGGTGTTCAGCCGGTCCTTCACTTCGTCCCACAGCGCACCGCGCCGCAGCGACCATTCCACGCGCTCGTCCATCTGCGACTTCGACAGCTTCTCATGCAACTTCACGCCGAAGGCGATGTTTTCGTATATGCTCATCGGGAACGGCGTTGGCTTCTGGAACACCATACCGATCTTGGCACGCAGCGCGTTCAGATTGATTTTCGGATCGATGATGTTCTCGCCGTCCATCATCACCTCGCCGGTTGCACGCTGGCCTGGGTAGAGGTCGTACATGCGGTTCAGCGTGCGAAGCAGCGTGGATTTGCCACAGCCCGATGGTCCGATCATGCCAGTCACCTGACAGTCCGGCAGATCGAGGTTGATGTTCTTCAGCGCCTGGTTTGTGCCGTAATAAAAATTCAGGTTGCGGATGGCAAGGCGCGCCTCGTTCAGTGGTACGTCCGCGCGAGACGCCATGCCAGTCAATGGCTCCGATTGTCCTTGATGCTCGTTCATCGTCATGCTCATTTCATTCAGCTCCCGGCGCATCGCGCGGAATAGGCAGTGATTGGCCTGCTGGCAGCCCCGCACCGGCTAGCGATGCCCAGCCGCGGCGTCAGTCGATGGATCGGCGCCCACGCACTCGGAATGGGCCTCGGCGCGGCCGGTTCGAGAGGGTCACGTCTGTGGCGAGCACTGCCAGGCACGACCCACCCTCGTCAGGAGTCTGTGGCACAACGGCCAAGTGTCTCCTAGGCGTTGCATGAGACGTACAAATTGCAATTCGATGAAGGTTCGATGACAGAAACTAGCTCGACGGCACGGATATCGGAGCCATATAGCCGGATAACTATCGATAGTGATCCGGTCCACTGAGCCGTGGCTAGCGTGGCAACGGCGGTTGGTCCACCACCCGCAGATACAGCTTCACCTCCTTCCACCCGCGGGGAAAGCGCTGCGTCGCTTCATCGTTCGACACGCTCGGCACATTGATCACCGGCTTGCCGTCGGTCCAGTTCACCGGCGTGGCCACCTTGTGTGCATCGGTGAGCTGCAGGCTGTCGATCACCCGCAGGATCTCGTCGAAATTCCGCCCGGTGCTCGCGGGGTAGGTCAGCATCAACGGCGCCTTCTCGTTCGGGTCGATGATAAACACGGTGCGGACTGTGATCGTCGGATCGGCCTACCGATGGACCATGTCGTAACGGTCGGACACTTTGCGGTCGGGGTCAGCGAGCACGGGGAAATTCAGTGCCTGGCCTTGCGTTTCCTGGATGTCGCGCTCCCAGCCTGCGTGGCTGTCGGCGGGATCGGCCGACAGGCCGATCGGCTTGACGCGGCGCTTGTCCCATTCCGGCTTGAGGCGGGCGACGTCGGCCAGTTCGGTGGTGCAGACCGGTGTCTAGTCCTTCGGGTGACTGAACAAGACACCCCATGAATCACCCAGCCAATCACGACACCGAATTTTCCCAACCGTGCTGTCCTGATAGAAATAGGGTGCTATCTGGCCGAATTGGATTGCCAATTTATTCTCTTAACTCTGTCGAAGCATTCAGGATCGATGGAGTATAGGCGAACTCCAGTTACGAACCAAGGTCCTTTTCTTTACGCAATGTCAGTCTGGTCGACAGAAGTGGGCGAGGCGCGCTGGGCCTTGCTGGCATAAATCCCCGCGGCTGGCATAATTCCACCCGGATACTGAACGGGTGGCGTCATAGGGGAAATTTCATGCGCCGGTTGTGGCCGATCGTACTTGTGGTGACGGGATGTTTGTTCGGCGCTGCGGCACATGCATCAGGCGTGCTGCGCATTGGGCTGAACGAAGACCCTGACGCACTGGACCCCGCCCGCTCCGGTACGTTCGTCGGACGAATCGTGTTTTCCGCCGTCTGCGACAAGCTGATCGATACGGACGCGCACAACAATTTCGTGCCGCAGCTTGCCACCGCGTGGTCGTGGTCGCCGGACAATCTCGCGCTGACGCTGACACTGCGTGATGGCGTGCATTTTCAAGATGGCAGTCTGATGGACGCCAACGCGGTTGTCGCCAATCTACAACGCTACCGCACAGCGCCGGAAAGCCTGCGGAAGTCAGAACTGAAACCGGTGTCGTCGGTCGAAGTGATCGATCCGCACACGGTTCGGCTGCATCTGTCGCATCCCTATGCACCGCTGGTGGCAGTGCTGGCCGACCGCGCCGGCATGATGATCTCGCCCGCCGCGTTCAATGGTGACGTGAGCCGGACGTTGCCTTGCGCTGGACCGTTTAAATTGACTGCACGCGTGGCACAGGACCGCATCGTCGTGGACCGCTTTCCGGGCTATTGGAACGCTGCCGCCGTTCACCTCGACCGCATCGAGTACAATCCGATCGTCGACAGCACGGTGCGCCTGCTGGACCTAGAGGCTGGTCAGCTCGATATGCTGGAGCGGCTGTCGCCAACCGATGCCGCCAGGGTCAGCAAGAATCCGAAGCTGCGGCTGGTGAGCCAGACGGCACTGGCTTACTACTCGATCAGCATCAATGTGTCTCGCAAGGGACCACTGAGCGTCCAGCGCGTGCGCGCGGCGCTAGAGGCGTCGATCGATCGCGCTGCATTGAACAGTGTGGTGATGGACGGGCAGTTCCTGCCTAACAACCAGTTCGAGGCACCTGGTAGTCGCTATTGGGATCCGAACCACCCGGTGCCGCCACGCAATCTCACGCGCGCCAAGGCGCTGCTCGCGCAGGCAGGCATGCCGCATCCGGCGTTCACCTTGCTGATCGGCAACAGCTCGGTGGAGCAACAGGTCGGACAGGTCTTGCAGTCAATGGCGGATGACGCGGGTTTCGATGTGAAACTGGAAACCGCCGAAGCCAACGCGCAGGTGGCAAAAGCCAGGTCAGGAGACTATGACGCGACCGTGGTGATCTGGAGCGGTCGGCCCGATCCCGACGGCAACGTGGCGATCTGGCTGCAATGCGATGGGTTCCTCAACTGGGGCAAGTATTGCAACCCCACATTCGACGCGCTGCTCGCGAAGGCTCGCGGCGTCACCGACGTGGCGGCACGGCAGGCGCTGTACCGGCAGATCGTGGACGTCTATCTGCACGACCTGCCGCATATTGTGCTGTATCATGCGAGATGGATATGGGCGCTGAGCGACCGGGTGACCGGGTTCGTGCCAACACCGGATGGCCTGATCCGGCCGCAAGGGATGGCTGTTCAATGACCTGCCGCCGCGCCGCGCTGCGCCCTGAGAGCTCAAGGCGCGAAGCATCGACGGCGAGGGACCCAAGACCGGATGGCTCCCTTGCCATTCCAGGTCAGCCAATCGGCTCGAGATCAACCCGAACGATCTCCGTGTTCCCCCCCACAGCGGGGAACCGCTTCAGGATCAGCGGATCGTGCCCTGGAATGATATGGTCCGCCCCATCCGCCAGTCCATTCAGAATGTCGAATCCCCTCAGCATCCGCGCGACATCCACCACCACCGGGAACGGCATGCGCTTGCGAATGTTCCCCCACAGATGCGTCGCATCGCCTGCCAGTACGACCCAGCCGCGCTTGGTCGGCACGCGGATCGATTGAATCCCGCCCGAGTGGCCGCCGATTAGGTGCACGGTAATTCCCGGCGCAATCTCGCGCGTGCCTTCATAAACCTGCAACCGGTTGGAGTACAGCGCACGCACGGCGCTCTGCACATCATCCACATCGAACGGCCGCCGCAAAAACGGCTCGCACATGCAGGGGCCGGTGCAGTATGCCATCTCCGCCGCCTGGATGTGGAATGTCGCCTTGGGGAAATACTCCATCCCGCCCGCATGGTCCCAGTGCATATGCGTCAGCACCACATCCTTCACCCCGGCTGGATCGATCCCGGCATCGAGCAATGCCTGGGCCGGTGTGCGCAGCAATTCGCGTCCGCGCCGCGTGGCACTCACCGGGTTGAATCCGGTGTCCATCACGATAGTCCGTCCGTTGCCGCGAATAGCAAAGACGAAGAAATCCAGCGGATCAGGTGCGGCGTGATCGTCGGGGATGATGTAGTTCTGAAACTGCAGCCGCCCGTCGAAAATGCCGTAGCGCAGCGCCAGCAGTTCGTAGGTGGCGCCTGTCATCGTTACCATTTGGTTGCCTCCCGGATGCCGGGGCCACTCAACCGCTTGCCGCCTTCCGGCGCAATCTCTACGGTCCCGTCTGCTTCGTACAGCCAGGAGACGCGCCATGCCAGAAATCCCTAACCGCCCGGAATATCAGAGCAACTTGTTCAAGCAGGGCCTTGAGGTACGGCGCGAAGTGCTCGGCGCCGAGTACGTCGATGGCTCCATCGCCCGCGCGGATGACTTCAACGCGGCGTTCCAGCAGATGACCACAGAAGTTGCGTGGGGCATGATCTGGACGCGCCCCGGCTTGCCGCGCAAAACGCGCAGCATGATTAATCTGACAATGCTCGCGGCATTGAACCGCGGTTCCGAATTCCGTCTGCATTTGCGCGCCGCACTGAACAACGGCGTGACGCGTGACGAGATCAAGGAAATCCTGCTGCAGATCGGCGCCTATTGCGGCATTCCCGCTTGTCTGGAGGCATTCCGAATCGCCACGGAAGTCTTCAAGGAAGTCGATGGCGCGAAGGGCTGATTGCAAATGAGCATTACACGGCCGCAGGTCGGGTTCATCGGCGTCGGCAACATGGGCTGGCCGATGGCGGCCTGCCTCGTGCGCGCTGGCTATTCGGTGCATGTGAACGATGCGCGGCGCGAGGCCGCTGACAATTTCGTGCAGCAGATCGGCGGCGGCGCGCCGGACACGTTGCGCCAACTGGCAGGCGCCTCGGACGTCGTGGTGACTATGCTGCCGACCAGCGCGATTGTACAGCAGGTTCTGTCCAGCGGCGATGACAACGTGCTGGCGGGAATGAAGCCGGGCACGGTGGTGATCGAAATGAGCTCCGGCGTCCCGTCGGTGACGCAGGAGCTGGCAGAACATGTGCGCGCACTGGGCGGGCATCTGATCGACGCGCCGGTCTCTGGCGGCGTGTCGCGGGCGAAGACCGGCGAACTGGCAATCATGGTGGGTGGCGACACAGCCGTGATCGACCGAGTGATGCCGGTGCTGTCGGCGATGGGCACGTCGGTGCTTCGCACCGGCGCAGTCGGATCCGGCCAGGCTATGAAGGCGCTCAACAATCTTGTGTCCGCGGGTGGGTTCCTGATCGGCATCGAGGCGCTGCTGATCGGCCAGCGATTCGGTCTTGACCCGGCGGTCATGGTGGATGTCCTGAATGCCGCAACTGGCATGAACAACTCCACGCAGAAGAAGTTCAAGCAATTCGTGCTGTCGCGGAAATTCAACGCCGGCTTCACCATGGGACTGCTGGCAAAGGATTTGTCGATCGCCTTGCAGGTTGGCCGCGAGACCGCGACACCCGCGCCGTTGAGCGCGCTCTGCAAAGAACTGGTGGTGGCGGCGCAGACCATGTTCGGTTCGGACGCCGATCACACGGAAATCGCGAGGCTCTGCGAGCGCCTTGCCGGCGAGGAGCTCGGGACCGGTTGACGCGCCCGAATTTCCGCCCAGCGTGACGACGACAATCACGACTGGGAAGAGATCAAAGATCTCACCGCACCGCACCGACCGCCGGCGGAATAGCCTCCGAGCCCCGGCGTCCTTCTTCGGATGTGGGGGCTGAGGATGGAGCCAGGTCAGCCGCAGCTAACGCAGCCAAACCCCGCCATGAGGGGCTATTTTCCGCCTGTGGCCGACGCTCGCGGCAACGACACTAACCCCGGAACTCTGGCATCACTTCCTCGCCGACGCGCCGGTATTGATCCAGCATCACCGCCTCCGGCGTGCCCATCGGCATGCTGAGGCTGACATGCTCCAGTCCCGGGAACCGCTCCTCCAGCCATCGCAGATGCGTCACCAGCTCCTCCGACGTGCCGGCAAACCAGGCACCGCTCTTGATGTAGTGCTCGACCGTCGGAACGCCCGACTCGTACCAGCCGCCACGCCGTCCGATCGCGGCGACTTGCTCCTTCGTCATCCCCGGCATGAAGTTCAGCGGCGCAAACATCTTCGCATGCTCTTCATACAGCGGGACGATCTCGCGCAACGCCTGCGCCTTGGAATCCGCGAGGTGAATAACGATGCCGATCATCAACCCTTCGCCCAGCTTCAGATCCCGTCCCGCACGTGCCGCCGCGTCGCGATAGCCGGTGATCGGCCCAGTCTCCATGGTTGCCGCGCCTCCGCCGACCGCGCCCTTGATGCCGTGCTTGATCATGAAATCCAACCCGCGCGGTGACGCACTGACCACCGGCTGCCATGTCTCCACCGGACGATGCACCGGCCGCGGCACCAATGTGAGGTCCTTCAGTGTATAGCCGCGATACGGCACTTCCGGCGGCAGCGTGTAATGCTTGCCCTTGTGCGCGAACCTCTCAGTGGTCAACGCCTTGAAAATGATCTCTACCTGCTCTTCGAATAATTCACGATTTGCCTCCTGGTCTAACATCGGGGCACCGAACGTCTCCACCTCCCGCGTGTGGTAGCCGCGGCCGACACCGAAGATTGTCCGGCCTTTCGTCAGGATGTCAGCCATCGCGAAATCTTCAGCCAGGCGCAGCGGATGCCACATCGGCGTGATATTGAAGCCGCAGCCGATCCGCAGATTGTTCGTCAGGTGAGAGAGATGCACAGCCGTCATCAGCAGGTTGGGAATCACCTCGTTTCCCTCATGCTGAAAATGATGCTCTGCCAGCCACAACGCATCCCAGCCTGTCTCGTCCATCACCTTCGCGATGGCCTCGGTCTTCGCGAAGATCGACGCCAGGTGCTCATTGGAGAATCGCCGTTCATTGACCGGCGTCGCGTTCTGGCCGCGTTCTGGCAGATCGACGTGGCCGGCGAAGACGGTGGCAAACTTGCGGATCATCGGTCACTCCCTTGCAGTTCGCGGCACCCCCTCCCGCAAGCGGGAGGGGGAAATGATGTCAACCGCCGTAGAAGACGTTGTCACCCAGGTCCTTCATCTCCAGGATGGCCACGTCGGGTCGTCCCACAGGTGGCGTCTGCAGATGCGCCTCGGTCACTTCGCCCACCACGATGTCATGATCGCCCATTGAGACGATCTGCCGCACCGAGCATTCCACCGCAGCGATCGCAGCATCCAAAATTGGCGTGCCGTTCGCACCAAGATGGAATGCCTGGCCGGACAGCTTGCCTTCTTCCAGCTTGGCGGGCTTGAAGAAGTTGAACGCCAACCCCTTGTGGTCCTTGCCCAGCATGTTCAGGGCGAACTTGCCGGTGCCCTTCACGACGGTGTGCGCGCCCGAGTCCCCCTTCACACCCACCACCACCAGCGGCGGCGCGAACGAGGCCTGCGTCACCCAGTTCACCGTCGCGGCGCCGATATTGCCCTTTCCGTCATCGGCGGTGAGCACATAGATGCCATAGGGAATCATCCGCAGCGTGGTCTTCTTGGCGTCAGCGTCCATGTCATTCTCCCCGGTTCCGGTTCACCGCCGATCATGCCGAGACTGCGGCCACTTGACCAGCGCTCGGCCTATTCCGCCCAGCTCGACCGCCCTGAATGCCCCAGCCAGCATTGATCGGCGTTGCGATAGACCGCGAGCACTGCGAACTGACCGCGCTTCCATCGATGCGATAGCCGGTCCAATGCACGCGACGTTGCACCGTGCCGCGAGCGGCATCGATCGTTTCCACATAATTCGATGCGCACGGCCGCCACTGTGCCGATGACGACGTGGGGCGGTCTCACACCGGGTTAAGAAAACCCTCTGGCTGCTGCATCACCGCGATGCGTCCGCGGTGTAACCAGCCATGCGCACAATAGAACCAGCGCGCGCAGATCGCCCGGACATCGCGTGCGTTGAACGCCGCCACGAAGCCACCCATCACTGCACGTGCTGGCATCTCCGCATCGTCTGGCATACGCTTTTCTCCAGCACTCGCAATGTCGGTGACACAGATGCGGCATATCGGACGCGTGCTTGGCGTGGCGTCGCCGCGCCGGTGCAACACCACGCCACGCCAGCACCGTCGCCGCGAAACGCGCATGCTCCCGTGCCGCCGCGATCGATGCCGAACACTCTTCGGCGGCATGACCCGGTTGTTGCGGCACGGAAGACCGACGCGGGTCGGCTCAGTTGCGAACCATGCTCGCAGCCCGCATTGCGAACGCACTCGCAGTCATGCCGCGAGAAGCTGCCGTACCAGCATTTCCCATTCGTCTTCCAGCGGCCCGGTCGGCTGGGCACGGCCGGCACGGCTGTACCACCCGGCGGCATTCGACATATCGCCTTCCTTGCGATGCAAGTAAGCGTGCACGCTGGAGCCGGTTTGACTACGGTCCTGCTGCGCGCAGGTATGCGCGCGGTGCCAGTCCCCCTTGGCGTCCCACCAGAGCGTGCGCAACGCGAAGCTCATGCCGTCCGGCGGGTTGGGTTGGTCGATACTGCTGCGGAATTCGTCCAGGTTCATCTCATGCTGCCCTTGCTGAGGGGATCAACAGGCGTTGCAGTTTACGAACGGCGGAGTCTGGAGTGGTTAGCACGGTCTTTCCGGTGGCCTCGGCCACCGCCTGCGCCGCGCGCGCTAGGCTGAACTGGCCCAGCACGATGACGTCGCAATCCTTCAAACCCGCTGCGGCCTGCGCCGCCGCGCGATCATGACCATTGGCGTCGCCGCGGTCGAGCGCGGGCAGCGCCTCCGCCGCCAGGCACGGCACGACCGTCACAGCGGGCGCTACGGCCGTGAATTCGGCCGGCATGGAAGTCAGCATAGGTGCAAACGTCGCTACCAGGCCGATGCGGGCCGACGGGCCAGCGAGGGCGATCGCCTCCTCGATCATTGCTTCGTTTGGCTTCAGTACCGGCATCGGCGCGAGTTCGCGCGCACAGGCCTCAATGCAGGCGCCAAAGGCGGAGCACGTGAACAGAATCGCATTGGCGCCATTCCGCGCGCTGTAGCGGGCGAGAGTGATGAAACGATCGGTCATCGCGGGTGTCAGCGCGCCGTCGCGCGCGAGGTCGCCGGATAGCGAGTCATCCAGCACGTTGACGAGCTGCGCCTCGGGCCACAGCCGCTTAAATGTGGCGACGATGGCCGGCATCGAATGGGTCAGAGCATGGATCAGAGCGATGCGCATGGACAGCAGTTGCCTCTCCGGTTCCCGTGAAGTCTTACACGGAATGGCTAACGATACCAAGCGTGGCGCTTCCGCTTGACTGTTGCTATCGTAACCAGATTGCGGGCTGGAGCCCCCGTCGGGAGGATCGGTGATGACAAACCTTGAGACCTCCGTCATGCGCAAGGTCGCGTGGCGCCTCGTGCCTTTCGTGAGCTTCGCCTACCTGATCAACATCCTCGACCGTTTCAACATCTCGTTCGCCGCGTTGACCATGAACGAAGCGCTGGGCTTCAGCGCCACGGCCTATGGCCTTGGCGCCGGCGCTTTCTTCTGGAGTTACGTGTTGTTCCAGGTGCCCGCCAATATGGCGCTGGAACGGGTCGGTGCGCGGCGCTGGATCATGTCGATCATGCTGCTGTGGGGCGTGTTTTCCGCGTGCATGGCACTGGTGCACAGCGTGGTCGGCTTCGTTATCGTTCGTTTTCTGCTCGGGACGGCCGAGGCCGGGTTCTTCCCTGGCGTCACGTACTTTATGACCCGCTGGTTCCCGTCGCGCCATCGTGGCAAGGCGATGGGCGTGTTCTACGCGTTCGGCGCGTCGGCCGGCATCATCGGCGGGCCGATCGCGACGCATTTGCTGGTACTGAATGGCTGGATGGGTATTGCCGGCTGGCAGTGGATTTTCCTGGCCGAGGGCATCCCCGCAGTACTGTTTGCCATTGGCTGCATGTTGCTTCTGCGTGACAAGCCGTCCGACGCAGAGTGGCTGACCGAGGCAGAGTGCACCTGGCTCGAGACCAAGCTCGCGGAGGAACGTGCCGTTGCGCGCGGCAAGCACTTGTCGTTCAGCCGCGCGGCTTTCTCGCCGAGCATCGCGGTAATGACGCTGGTCTATGTGCTGATCGGCTTCGGCGTGTACGGCAAGGCGTATTTCCTGCCACTGATGCTGAAGAGCCTTGGCTTCGGCAACCTCACTGTCGGTTATCTGGTGTCGCTGACGGCAATCGCTGGCGTGACCGGCATGGTCGTGCTGTCACGCAGTTCCGATCGGACTGGCGAGCGAGTTTGGCATCTGATCGTTCCGTGCCTGATCGGCGGCGCCGGGCTGATCGCTGCGGGTATCGCGATGCGAATCAGTCCGGTGCTGGCGATTGCCGCGTTCTGCGTGGCGAGCTTCGGAATTTCTGCGTCGCTGCCGGTGTTTTGGAACCTGCCCACGGCATTCCTCAGCACCGCGGCGGCGGCCGGTGGCATCGCGTTGATCAATTCTCTCGGCAATATCTCCGGCTACGCGGCGCCGCAGCTTGTCGGACTGCTGCGTGACCTCACTGGAGATTACGAGAT
>JASHVB010000079.1 GCA_030039695.1 Acetobacteraceae bacterium | reverse complement strand
ATGGCCGCGTCCGGCCGGGCTGGATCGGGGCCCAGCTACAGCAAATCACCCCTGATCTCGCCAAGGCGTTCGATCTCCTCGGCGGCACAGGCGGAGCATTGGTCGCTGCGGTCGACAAAGGAGGGCCGGCCGATGACGGAGGTGTGCGGCCAGGCGATGTTATTCAGACGTTCAACGGCCGCGCCCCCACCGACGTTCGGGCGCTCATGCGAATGATCGCCGAGTCGCCGCTCGGCGGCGAGGTGGTCCTCGAGGTGCGACGGGGCGACGAGAAGCGACGCGCGCACATCGCGATCCAGGAATACCCGCCCGCAAAAATGGTTGCCGATTTCCCATTCCAGCTAACCCGACCGCCGCCCCCGGCAGCGGGTGATATCGGGTTGCACGTCATGGCCATAAGCGATGTGGTTCGCCGCCGCTTGAAACTGCCTGCCTCGGTTGTCGGCGTTGAGATTGCCACGGTTCAGCCGGGGTCGACGGCGGATAGGGCGGGATTGAGCCCGCAAGACGTCATCCTGCAGATTCAGGACCAGGCGGCGGTGAACCCGGGTGTTGTCGAAGCAGCGTTGCGACGCGCCGAAAAGAAGGCGCTGGGTGCAATCAGGTTGCTCACCATCAGTCCTACGGGACAGGATTGGCTGGCGCTCCCGATCGCGTCGAAAACGGAAACAGATAAGGTGCGCTAGCAGATAACACAGTGAAACGCTGCGCCTGACGAGACCACCCTCCACGCGCTCCTGCGACATGCGCCGGCACATTCAGAGGGCACCATCATCGCCTTCGGGATTGCTGTGGAACGTCAATTGCGCGCTGCTCCGGAACGCCGCGCGTGTCGCCAGGGTGTTCTCCGTCGAGCTGAACCAGTGACATCGCCCCTCCTTCACCTTCGTGACGACGGTGAACGACCAGGTTACCAGCCGGGACGTGACCCTCGAACTGGATGTAAAGCGTTCGACCATGGCGGCCTGTTTGCCCGATCCAAACACAGCCTCAGGTCGCAGCCGATACTGTCCCGGTGGCAGCCAACATCGACGAACGCCTTTATGATGCTGCCGCGTCCGGGGTGCATGTGGGCGCCGCACCAGTGCATGATGCTGGGTAAATTGGGGTCGGCGTGATTGAGCGAGACACGGGTCACAGCGTCGTCGATGACGCGTGATCTGACGGCGTCGAGCTCGGTCGGCTTTTCTAGGACCGCCGAAACCACGTCAGACCCGCGCCGAACCTGGACCATCTCGATGGTAAGTTGTGTGCTCGGTCGGTCGCAAATGGACGCTGCAACCCAAGCGTGAGAGTGCCGCGCCAATCGTTTGAGGGCATGAGCCCGGAATCTGTCTTCCCATTTGCGGAGCGACCAATTGGAGATAGGGAAGATGATCCGCGATTCTTGAACGTTCCGGTGATTTTTGAACGCGTGCTGTCGCAAGATGTCCGCCAATTGGTGGTAGCTGGCGCCCGCGTCACGGGGTGTGCGCCGCGGACCGGGATCCCGCCTCTGGTGTGAAAATTGCCCTTACGGAGACCCAATGTCTGCTACATCCGCTTACGACAAATCGATCGCCGGCGCGCCTGCCGAACTCATCCAGATACATCCCGACAGCAAGATTAGATCTGCTGCGAGACGTCGATCCCGGTGTACCGCCTTCGCTACGTTGAACCTGAATGCGCTTCTCATCTTTGCCACGGTTGCCGAAGCAAACAGCTTCTCGGAGGGTGCCCGCCGCCTGAGAATTCCTGTCTCGACAGTCAGCCGCCAAGTCGCCGACCTCGAGACACAGCTTGGTGTTCGTCTTCTGGAGCGCTCGACCCGTAGACTCAGAATAACCGACATCGGAGCTGATGTACTCGAGGAGGCGCGTGTTGCCGGCAACATGAAGCAGAGCATCCTCGGCCTTATTTCCAGCCAACTATCAAGTGTCTCAGGTCTCCTTAGAATCTCGGTGCCACCCCGTATCGCGAATTGCGTGGTCATGCCTCTCGTCGGGGCATTCCAAGCCTCATATCCGGATGTTCGGGTACACATGACAATTTCCGACCGGCCTGCGGACCTCTCCACGAGCGATTTTGATCTCCTGTTCAAGATCGGTCCGATAAAGGACTCCTCACAGATTTCCCGAAGGATACTGAGGTTCCGGGAGTTCCTATTGGCAAGCCCTACCTATCTCAAGAACCGCACGGCACCTGAAACACCGAAGGAACTTCCGGAACATCGGCTGCTCGCTCTTTCATCCGGTGAACCCAAGATTGAGTGGAGGTTCATGAATATCGATCATAGGAACGGGATCATCCTGACAATCGAGCCGTATTTGTCCGTCAATGATCCAGCCGGTCTCGCGGGCGCGCTTCTGGCGGGCATCGGTATTGGCAACCTTCCATCGGTGGCAGTTGGCGACCTCGTACGAAGTGGGCAGTTGATCGAACTGCTACCGCAGTGGCATTTCAGCACCCTCGATGTGTCGGTCGTTCACGCGAGTAGCCGCCACGTGCGACGGCCGGTGCAAGAGTTCATTCGTCTCGCAGCAAAATTGGCACCTGCCTTGTTTCCGCCATGCCAGGGGACCGATCGAGCGAAGTACAATCGAAATGGGACGTCAGCAGTCAATACCGTAGCCGTCGTGTAGCAAGAGGCTGGCGGATCGGACCCGCCGATTATCCCAAGCTGGACCACGCCTCGACCAGAATCTTGAGGATCTCGGGCAAGATGCTCGAGGTGCCAGACGCTGCCGCTCGACGATGGTGCGGGCCGCCGAATCAAGCCGGGCGCCCCACCTGGAGGTGTCCGGCAGGCGTTGAGGCCGGTGTCCGCCTTGCGTCAGGTCCCACACACTTGACCGAACACAGGCTTAACGAGATACCGTCACGTCTCGACGCCTCCGCTGCCGAGGTGCGATCGTTCGCTTCTGCTGTACCGATCGGAAAATGCCGCGGGGTGGCGCAAAGCCGGTTGTACGGCATTTCAGGAGCGTGCCGATGCCAAGCCAGGTCATTCCAAGCATCTCTCGACAATACCTGGCGCCTCGATTGCGGCCATTTCTCCGTACCGGCCACTTTTCGGAAATCATCGATATCGTTGAGGTGGCGAAGCCGGCGGGTCGCCATGGCGGCGCAGGCGTGCCTCGGCTGTCAATCGCCGAGATGCGAAGCTTTGCCAGGCTCGGGCGGACTGATTTTGGCGCCGGGGTGACCAAAGACACAATGTTTCGTCCGGGTCAGTTCGTTGTGCCCGCTTTCGATTGCAGCAGGTCGGTTACCGTGCTCGATCATCATGTGTTCCGCGAATTCGAACCAGAGCCACACCTGCTGCGCTCCGTCTTTGACGATGCGACGCCGGGATTGGCCACGTTCGATCTGGGCATACTGCACACCGGCCATGCCGAGGACCGGAACGTAAGTGCCCTCCTCAACCAGCTCTGGAATGAAGCGTCAGCAGGCAATCTTGAGTGGCGCTTGGCCACGGAAAGCGCGGTCGTCACGCTTGGTGTCGCTCTCTTGCGCGCGAAGGCGCGCCTGGAACGCACGCCGATGCACGCCTGCGCTGAACGCGCCTGCGACTGGCGCGTGCGACGCGTGTTGGAGCGAATGGAGACGGAGATCGGGTGTGACGTCGGCCTTCGCGAGCTCGCGTCCGACGTCGGCCTATCGCCTTCGCATCTGAGTGCGGTCTTCGTTGCTGCCGTGGGAGTGCCGCCGCACCGATGGCTACTACGGCGACGCGTCGAACGGGCTTGTGAACTGCTGACGCGAACGCGACGCACCATGACCGATATCGCGCTGTCTTGTGGCTTTTCGTCCTCCCAGCACTTCTCGACCGTCTTCAAAACGCACGTGGGCTGCACCCCAACTGATTTTCGGATTGGACGAGGGTCGGCCGTTCAGCTCCGCAGCTGACCACAAGGCTGCCGTTTCGGAAGCGGCCAGACTCGACGTCGGACTGCGGGGTTGATTTCGGTCAATGCTCCGCAAAAGCGGACTTACACCCACCCCAAGGGGTCGTTAGTCCCGGCGGCTTGTATCAATCAAGGGGAAGCCATGCAGCCGTTGCTGTAAGCTGAGTCGCTTCAGTAACCGGGCTTGTCACACACGCTCGTCCGATCATTCAGATTTACGGAGAGGATCGAACTTTCGCTCGAAACGGACACTCGTCACCTAACGCTCGCGGACCGGCGCGGAGACCGACGATTTGACGGCATTGATTGCGGCGAGACAGTCTTCTTTGTTATAGTATTTCTCTACGCTTTGTGCCGCCATCCGGCCAAGCGAATTGTACAGGGTCCAGCGCCAAAGATTCGAGCTCGGTTCCAAATACATCAAATAGTGGTATTCTTCTTGCTCCACTGCGTGCTCTCCTGATCACCCGTGCCCTGCAACCGGATGCGCATCGTCGCTGTCGAACGGTGTCTCGCCTGGTTCGGTCGCACGCATCGACGGCCGGCGGCGGAACCGATCGTACCACCGCGCGAGGCTCGGCGCGATCGCGCGCCAATCATCCTCTGGGTAGCGGAAATCGGTGTTACCGCACGCGCACGCCGCGGCAATCTGGCCGAGATCGACATCGGTGCGGAAGTCTTGCGACAGGTCATCGAGACGAATGTAACAGCGGTCGATACGCTCCATCATCTTGCGCACGAAGCTTGGCGAGAATTCCTGCTTGTTTTGCGATGC